>JBOHUW010000037.1:0-9529 GCA_050734895.1 Candidatus Dormibacteraceae bacterium
GGGTGGGGACGATCGCCGAGGTTACCGCGGTGGGGCTGCCGATGATTCTAATCCCCGGTACCTTCGGCAGCGGACATCAGGAGAAGAACGCGAAGGCCGTTGCCAAGGCCGGAGCGGCGGTGGCAATCGCCGACCAGGAGCTGACTCCGGTGCGGCTGTTGGCGACTATCGATAGTTTGGATGGGGCCAAGCTGCACGGTATGGCTAGCGCCTCGGCCGGGTTGGGCCGTCCCCAGGCGGCGGCGGCGATAGTCGAGGTTTTACAAAGGGTGGCAATGTATAGGGGCAGGGAGGGTAACTGCTAGGCGAAGGCCATCCGCTGTTCGACGACCATATGACCCAGATCGTACTGTGGAGCCGTTGGCGCAGCGCTCCAGCCGTGCTTCCATAGGGCGCGCTGGATGATGTCGAAAGCTCGCGGGACGTCGACATTGATGGCGCCAATCGCCTCGAATTCAAAAGAGACAGTAATCGTCCGGTATCTTTGTCTCCAACTACCATCGGGCCGTCCGCCTCTACGCTGTCGTCGAAGGCGTCCGCTATCGACTCGACCATGGCCACGATCACCTCGGCCGGGAACGGGCCGAAGGTGACGGTGAAGTCGGCAGTGCTGTGTTTGCTCATATTGTTCACTTTCTACCTATCAGCAGTCTACGCCAAGCCTTCGGAATTGGTCCCGGTATGCCGTGACGCGTCGCGGGCTACGCGGTGTCTTTGATACGGTGATGATACTGACGCCATCGGGCGAGAAGCAAACATAGTGCTTGCCGTCCCGGATCTCTCGGGCAATGTTGCTCACGGGGTTACTTTACCGGCCGCTCCAGCCAGCGGAGCAAGGTTAACCAGCATAGCTGCGCAGCGCCTGCCAAAGTGAGGGGTCTCCACCCCCATAGTCGAGGGCGAAGATGCCAACTCCCTGGAACCCGCCTTGCTTGATCAGACCCTCCTTTTGGCCGAGGGAGGTGGCATCATCCCAATACTCTTCTCGCCAGCAGTTGCTGTAAGCGCTGAAATAAGTCGCCCACGGCTCATCGCCGGCGAGATCACGGTGGATTCCGCTCCAACTCTTGATCTTGGCATCTGAAGAGTAAGTGGCAATCGTCCGGTAGGGGTCGGCGCCGGAGCTACCGGAGATTGCAGCATTGGCCCCGGCGTTGGCTGGGCCACAGCCCTTCACTCCATACCAGGGGAGCGCCAGGATGGTTTGGCTGGCCCAGGGGCGGTAGACATTTGTGGTTCGAGTAAAGTTCCAGCGGTAGGCTCCGCTGTTCCCCGCGTCGAGGGGGGAGGTCGGTCCGAGACATTTGGCACAGGGGCCATTGCTGATCTCCATTCCGTAGGCCATCACCACCAGGGAGTCGACGGAGCGAGCAAGGTTACCGATGTCGAAAAACCCGGCTCCATCCTCCGCCGAGCTGGCATAGGTATCGATGGTCAGAGAGCCGAGTTGGCGGCTGCGTAGCTGTTGGACGAAGTGGGTCAGTTTATCTCGAGTCGAGGTTCCGTCCGGGCAGTGCTGGTTGAGCCCCTCGTAGTCGAGGTTGAAGCCGTCTGCCCCGAGACGCTCAGCGGCCGCCTGATCGATGGTGGTCTGACTGTGGTCAAGAGCGGTGCACATGCTCTGGCCGTTGTTTTGGTAAATCAGGGAGAGTTCCACTTTCACGCCGTGAGCGTGGGCGGCGTTGATAAATGAGCTGGCCAAAGCGGAATGCCAGATATTCCAGCCGGCGTTGTGCGTAAATTCTCCGCTGTCAGGGTTGACTGGCAGACCGAAGAAGGCGATGGTCGAGAGCTGGGAGAGATCCCAACTGGTATAGCCGATCCCCGAAGCGCTAAGCGCCCCGCCATTGACGAAGCCAAAAACCTGTCGTTGCAAGGTGTTCGGGGTCATCTTATGAATCGGAGAGATGGCGGCTCGAGGAGATAGGTTGGTCGGGGGGGGGCCATCTAGCTGTTGCGCCGCCACTTGCATGATCGGGGGTTCCTGCGGCAGCTGATTAGGGGCGGCAAAAACCACGGTCGACTGGATCCAGGTTACGCCGACAACTAACAATGCGCTCGCCACTATCCGGTGACCCTTGCTACCAATCATCTTATACCTTGTGCCGGCTAATGTCCGTCTCAGGCAAAGTAACAGGATGAGCAGCTTTCGTCAAGTCTTCTCGCCACGGTAAGCATGTCGTCCGGGCATCTGCTAGGATCCTACCCGATCAGATGTCTACGTCTACTCCCGATGTGCTCGTATGGGTGGCCGACGGATTTGCTGCCGAGGGTCTCGACTATGGTGATCGTCTTGTCGATCGGCTCTCGGGTCAGGGCCTCTGTGTCGCCCGGCGCGATCTAACCAGCATCAATGGTGCCGTGCCCCCTGCGCGGCTACACATCCTCTCTGGAGGTGCGACCTCAGTAAACGACCGGTCCACCTGGATGCCCAGAGCATTGGCTCTCACTCGCTTACTGGTGCAGGGTGCGGGGCGGGAAGATTACACGATTGTGGGCATCTGTCTTGGTTCGCAGATGATCGCCGAGGCTCTGTGGCCCGGAGGGATACGTTCCTGCGGGCAGATCGAGGTTGGTCTTACCGAAGTTCAGTGGCATGATGGGGAGAGCGAATGTATTGTAGTCCCCGCTTTCCACTATGAAGGGATTGATCCGTCGATGGTGAGTCGTGGTGGAGGTCAGGTTGTGGCGGGCAATGCACACTCGCTCGTGCAGAGTTTTCGAATCGGCTTCAATATTTGGGGATTACAGTTTCATCCCGAGTTCAACTCTGCCGACATGCGGCGTTTAGTGAAATATCATCGCCCTATCATCGAAGCGTATGGGGGCACGGTGGAGGCCGCATTGCGGTCGGTAGAGCAGTTCGAGGTGCGCTGGAAGCAGGAGCTGTTCGACCGAATTTTCCACCGTATCAGCACTGGTAATCGAGTTCCTTCAAAGTAAGCAGGATGAACCAACCTTCGTCAAGTGGGAGAATTTTGATCGATGCTCGGCCGCTTCAAGGCCCGAGCCAATTCAGGGGTATCGGCACCTATTTTAGGGGGCTCTTCACTGCCCTTTTGAGTGAGGGATATGGCTCTGAGTTGGCCCTCCTGATGGATCGAGATCTGCCGCTACCCGAACTGCCGGAGGGTGATTACGTGATCTTCCGCGTGCGCCGGCGTTATCACGGCCGTTTTTCTCCCTATGAGGATGCGGTGATGCTGCCCGGGGAGCTGCTCAGGATACAACCCCGACTCTTTCATGCCACCACCCTCTCTCTACCCTTGCGCCACACCGTGCCGCTGGTGGCTACCGTGCATGACCTGATCCCCTGGGTGCTGAAGGGACGTCGGATGTGGGGCGATCGAATCCGCTACACAGTAGGTCGCCGGGGCCTGTGTCGAGCGGCGGCGATCATTACCCCCTCGGAGTCCACTGCTTGCGATGCGGTTCGTTTGGCCGGGGTCGATCGGAAGCTGATAAGGGTTGTTCCGGAGGCGGTGGAGGCTAACTTTCGGCCGGTTCACAAGCCGAACGGCCACCGTTGGCAGATTGAGCAGCCCTTTCTACTCTTTTTGGGCGCGCTTGATGCTCGGAAAGATCCGGCCGCTCTCCTAGAGGCCTGGCAGGTGGCCCGGCAGAGCGGAGCGGAGTGCGAGCTGGTGCTGGCCGGGGCGGCCGGGCGACAGGCCCCCCGCGAGATGGCCGGGGCTCGCCGTCTCGGTTATATTCCGACCGCCGAGCTGCCTGAATTGCTCTCCGCCGCCGCCTGTTTGATTTTTCCCAGCCGCTACGAGGGGTTTGGACTGTCTCTTTTGGAGGCGATGGCCTGTGGCTGTCCGGTGGTCGCCTACAACAACTCCAGCCTCCCCGAGGTGGTCGGGAAAGCTGGAGTTCTGGTCTCCGACGGGGACGCGGCAGCGCTGGGGCGAGCCGCTACGGAGTATCTGTTGAATCCAGGGTTGGCGGAGCAAGCATCGCGCAATGGACTGCAGCAGGCGGCTAAATTTAGCTGGCAACGCGCTGCTCGGGCGACGATGGATGTCTACCAGGATCTATTTTAGAAGGCGATCTGGGGGGCAGCTGAGCGGATACTTCTAATCCTCGGGTTGTGAAGTGGGAGTGGGGCGGAGGGATGCAGTGCTCGGCACCCCGAAGCGTTTTTCGGCGCGGTCCAGAACTCGCTCCAGCAGGTTGATGCCGGACATTCCGGGCAGCCGCCGGATGGTGTTGTCGATGCGTCGCACCGCCTCTCGTCCCTCGCTGCCCGAGAAGAGGAAGAGGGCCATCTGATCGACCTCCACCGGCTTCTTCACGCCTTCTCCAACGACTCTAAAGCGCTTGTCCATGATCCATCGTACCATCTTCCGGGCGGCCTTGCTTTCGGCCAGAAAGCTCTCCGCCTGAGAGCGGTAGAAGGCGTAGTGCACTCGCTCCTGCTTGATGATCCGCTCCAGGATGGTGGTCAATACCGGATGATTGGCGTGCTTGATCAGCTGCTGATAGCCGACCAGGGTGGTCATCTCGTTGGTTGCCCCAACCGTCAGATAGGCGGCCGGGAAGAAGGGAAAGATGTAGGAGCCAAAGAGGATGATCAGTACCGCGGTGACCCGCTGAAATCCCTCCTGAAGTCGAATTTGCCGGGGGCGATCCTCGGCCACCTCGACGCCGTAGCAGCGGAGGAATTTGGCTAATGCCTCGCCGTGATACATCTCCTCGTAAACCCAGATCGAGAGGAAGGCGGTGATCACCGGATCCATGCAGGCCTTGGAGACCAGCAGCTCGGAGAGATAGATGACGGTGTGGTTTTCGATGTCCATCATGTAAAGCATCGAGTCGATCGCCCCCTGAGGGAGCGGGTGATTGGGGATATCCTCCCAGTCGATGTCGCTGAGGTCCAGCTTTTCCGAGTTCTGCTTGTATTTCTCGATGTCGAATGCCACCCGAATCCTCCGTTAGTTGGTTTTTAACGTTGGTTGATGTTGTTTAATACGGGTTGATTTGGGGTATGGATCAGCTCATCTAGCTCCGATCAATGTAGGGGCTAGGCTTGCCTCGCCCGATTAAGAGAAGATCCATCCTTTAATCTATTACCAAAATGAAAAAACGCTCTCGTTGGGGAAATATGTATTCTGCGGATAATTCTGGCCAGCCAAGCTCTCGCCACCCGGTGGAGCCACGTCGGGTATTCCGTCTTTTCAAGGATTATCGGGGTCATGTGCTTTTGGCCACACTGACTATCCTGGTTACTTCCACCTTGGGAGTGGCCAATCCGCTGTTGATCCGGGCGGTCTTCGATCATGCCCTCTTCTGCGGCCACGGCTGTCCCAACCTCTCTCTCCTCTTTGAGCTTTCCGGAATCATGATCGCGGTGCCGATCATCGGCTCCTTCATCAATGTTGGGCAGACTTACCTGACCAACTGGGTCGGTCTGCGGGTGGTGCGCGATCTCCGCGATCAGCTCTACAGTCACCTCCAGACCATGTCCCTCCGCTTCTTCACCAACACTCGCACCGGCGAGATCCAATCCCGACTAGCCAACGACGTGGGCGGGGTGCAAAATGTGGTGACCAACACCGCCGGTTCGGTGGTTTCCAACGTGGCGGTTGTGCTCAGCACGTTGGGCGCTATGTTGTGGATGTCCTGGCAGCTGACCGTGCTCTCGGTCGCGCTGGTGCCGATTTTCGTAGTTGTGGTGCGTCGAATCGGGGCAATTCGTAAGCAGATCGCCCATCAGGCCCAGGAATCGAAGGCCGATCTAACCGCGATGACCGAGGAGACACTCTCCGTCTCCGGTGTGCTGCTGACTAAGGTCTTCGATCGCCAGGGCGATGAGCGGGAGCGCTTCCGGCAGGAGAATCAGAAGCTGGCCAAGCTCTCGATTCGCGAGGTGATGGTTGGACAGACCTCCTTTGCCCTAATCGGAGGCTTCTTCTCCATTCTGCCGGCGTTGGTTTATATGTTGGCCGGACTAACCATGCACTATGGCTGGGGGATGATCACTGCCGGTACTATCGTCGCCTTTACCAGCCTGCAAAGCAGGCTTTTCTTCCCGGTCGGGTCGCTGCTTTCGGTGGTGGTTGAACTCCAGACCTCGACGGCACTCTTTTCCCGAATCTTTGAATACCTCGACCTACCTCAGGATATCGTCGATCGGGAAGGAGCCAAACCGCTCTCTCGTCGGTTGCTCAAGGGCCGAGTCGAACTGGATAACGTCTACTTCCGCTATGGCGAGGCCAAAACTTTGATCAAGTTTGCCGAGGAGGAGCCGACAGCCAGAAGAGAGGCTCGAACCTGGGCGCTGGACGGAGTATCGCTGACCGTCGAGCCAGGTCAGCTGGCGGCTATTGTTGGACCCAGCGGGGCGGGTAAGACAACCATCTCCTACCTCATTCCTCGTCTCTATGAGGCAGGCGAGGGGGTGGTCAGCATCGATGGCATGGATGTGCGGGATATTCAGATGGCCTCGCTGTCCGAAATCGTCGGCATGGTAACCCAGGATAGCCATCTTTTCCACGCCTCGATCCGACAGAACCTCCTTTATGCCCGTCCCGACGCGATGCCGGAGGAGATGGAGGCGGCGGCGCGAGCCGCCCACATCCACGAGCGAATCATGGATTTCCCCGAGGGTTACGATACCGTGGTGGGGGAGCGGGGTTACCGCCTCTCCGGAGGCGAGAAGCAGCGGCTGGCGATCGCCCGGGTGATCCTCAAAGACCCACGAATTTTGATCCTGGACGAGGCGACCAGTGCGCTGGACACCAACAGCGAACGGCTGGTCCAATCGGCCCTCCACCCGCTGATGCAGGGTCGAACCACAATCGCCATCGCCCACCGCCTCTCTACCATTTTGGCCGCCGATGTCATCTTCGTGCTTGACCGCGGCCGAATTGTAGAGCAGGGGACGCATAGCGAGCTGATCGCCCGGAACGGCCTCTATGCCGACCTCTACCGGCAGCAGTTCTCTGGTGGGCTGGTGGAGTGCAAGACCGCCGATGGGGTGGTGCTGGCGGGGGGCGAGGTGATTGGGCAGGGGTAAGAGCTTACAACGCCGCGAACCTGCACGATATTGATCCCCCGCCTCTGGTCTGTGGGGAGGATATAACATCTGGGCATGGTGTTGCTAGGATTATTTGTTGAGGAGAGGAGTTGGTGATGGCTAGCGATAGCGCTCCAGAGAGAGTCTGGGTGTCGAAAAACCAAGTCGAGCGGCCAGGAGCGGATGGAGAGGTGGTAGGTGGTAGGTTATTATCAGTCCAGGAAGAGGGTTCAACCCATGTTTATTTCGTGCCAAATGAGCCAGCCGAGTATGGGCATGGGATTCCCTGAGCAACCCACTTTTTGTGCCAGAGCCCTCTGATGATCCTGAATCATCATTTGTGAGTCTGACACCTAGGCGAAAATATCAGCCGCGGTAATTCCAAATACTCCTTCTGGTAGGTTGCGTAGTTCACTGCGAGCGCAGACAGCAAGGCGCATCCCTTGGTGATCCCCCGGAATCATTGCTGATTTTCGTTCTAGCTCGGAGACAATTCTCCCAGCATCTACACTTCTCGCCCACTTCGCCTCTCCGATCAGTACCGGCTGGCGCTCCCGGCCGGCCAGTACAACGGCGTCGATCTCGGTCGAAAGGGGCAGGCCAGGATGACTTCGATCTGGAGTTCTATGGGTCCAGAAGGGGCCAACGGCGACTACTCCGGCTCCCAGCTTGCCGCTGAGGGCCAGGCGGCGAAGATGGGCTCGGAATGCCTCCTCCCACCGTGGTCCGAGATGATCGTCAATGCTCATGATCAGGGCATCAATGATCGTTGCCCCAAGACCCCGCTCAATCTGGGTCCGAAAGGGCTCGATACAGGCAATCCAGAAGGCCAGGAAGTTGTCGGCTATGCGATAGATGCGCCGCCGGGTATGTGTGCCCTCCTCCGTCACCGGCTCCAACCGTTCAACCAGGCGGAGGTCAATCAGCCGCTCCAGCTGCCTGGTCGGTTCGGCTCTAACGGCATCTTTGATCTCGTTATGCCGAGTTCGACCGGCTCCGATGGCGAAGAGAATCTGACGCTCCAGATCGGCGAAAGTTTCGCCGCGGAGAGCAAGTTCGCCCTCATTTAATAACCGTCCCCCGGGGGTGCAGACCAACCGGAGAAGGTTATTTCGTAAGTCATCGCTTTGATTCCACCAGTTGAGATAAAGCGGTACGCCACCGACGACTCCCCAAACTAGGGCGCGCTCTTCAGGTGGAAGGTGGGTGAGCATCAAGGCCGCCTCGTGGGGTTCGAAAGGATGGATAAGCAGGCTGAGCTCGAAGCGGCCGTAAAGTGGCGCTCTGGAGTTCTGCATCTCCTCCATCGTTTGGATTGCCGAGCCGCACAGCAGCACTCGGAGTTGTGAGTGTCCCTGAATACGGTCCCAGAGGGCGCGGAGCACAGAGGGCAGCTCCGGGCTTACTGTTGCGCCGAGCTGGAACTCGTCAAGAATTAGAAGGAGTGGTTCCTCGCTTGCGTTGTGGACCAGCGATTCCAGCGCATCGTCCCAGTTTTGCCAGCGGGGCCGGTACGTCGAATCGATAGTGTTGAAGATATTGGCCAACATTCGCAGCTCATCTTCCATCGGTCGGCCGGCAAAGGTGTGATAGATAGTTCGAGAGCGGCCTTTGGCAAACTCCTGAAGAAGCAGGGTTTTGCCCACTCGGCGGCGGCCCCAAACTAGTCCCAGCCGAGGGCCGGCCTCCTTCCACCACGCTTCAAGGGCTTCAAGCTCCCGCTTCCGGTTAACAAATCTCATGCTACGATACTAACGCGATACGATAGTATCTATTGAGGGGCCTCCTAGCTCGTCGGCAAAGGAGAGCTGAAATGATTGTCTGTCCTTAGTCCGCCTGGGCCAAATAAGCTGCAAAAACAGTCTGATGAATATTTGGAATAATGAGGCTTGACAAGTGGGAAGAAGAGGTGGTGATTCAGCTTTTAGAGATGGGCGTAGACGTCAAAAGTCAAAGGTGCGTATGGGGTTGATATTAGGAGTCTATCAAGCACTGTGGAGGGACTGAGAGTAAGCGGGGGAGATAAGTTCCACAAGAAGAGAGTCGGACAAAAGATGAGCTTAGCGTGGAAAGTCAATCGGGACGAAAGAACCAATACTCGTCACTCCCCCAATGATTCTCCCGAAGCTAATGACCATGGACATTAGGAAGACTGTGCAGTCGAGACCTCTCCCCGGCGGGTAAATAGCACAACCTGAGATAGTCACTCACCATTCGTCGGGCGGAGAAGCGGGGAGCGAGCTGGAGAATTGACTGTCGCATCATCTCCAACCAAAGATGGGGAAGCCCATCTGAATCCCGCTCATAGTAGAGCGGCACAACCTTCTCCTCCAACAGCTGATAAAGAGCATCAGCCTCCGCTGCATCATCCGCCGGCACTCCCTCCAATGTAGCCTCGGAGGGAATCGCCCACCCCACTTCCGGTTGGTAAGCCTCCGCCCACCAGCCATCCAAAATGCTGAGGTTGAGCCCTCCGTTGGTTGCTGCCTTCATCCCTGAGGTGCCGCT
>JBOHUW010000038.1:0-9503 GCA_050734895.1 Candidatus Dormibacteraceae bacterium
CCACCATGCTCCAGCTTAAAGCGGGCCATAAGCTGGCTATCTGGCCCGGGCGTGACTTCGATCAGGCGTTGGAGATCATGGCTACCCCGATCCGCCAGGGGGTACGCACGGTGGGTTGGTTGGCTTGTGGTCGAAGGGGTGGGGAGAGCTTTGCTCCCGAGGAGGTGAAGTTTCAGGAGAGTGCCGCCGCGGTGGTGGCGATCGCGCTGCGTAGTGTTCGGCTGCATCGGGCCAACCAGCAGGCGCTGGCCCATACGGTGCGGCTTCAAGAGGTGGCCGGAATGGCTGGCCAGGGGCTGGAGAGTGTGGCTCAACAGGTGGCGCAGCAGGCGTTGCCGATGCTTGATGCGGCGGGAGCTGCCTGCTGGGCTTTTGATGTCGAATCACGGGTGATGGCCACTGGCTGGACGGAGGATGCTGGGGCATTAAAGGTGTTGGGGTGGTCCGGGCGTACCCCGCTGCGGCCGTGGGAAGATCCGCCCAAGCAGCCCCTCTCCTCCCGGCGGCCGCGCGGCGAGGGAGGTTGGACGCTGATCCCACTGTGGTACGCCGATCGCTTGGTGGGAGCGATCGGGGCGATCTTTCCTCGCCATTGGGGGGAGGGATTGGGTTCGGCGACGGGCGAATTCGCGGGCCACGCGGCGATCGCCATCGAGAACGCTCGCTTGGCCGAGGAAACCCGGGGGCGAGTTCAGGTTTTGGAGGCGATTGCCGCCTTCAGCGATATCGATGTGGGTCGGCCGGGAGTGGCGGTGGCCGAGCTGGGTCGGCTGGTGACCGACGGGCTGGCCAAGGCGAAGGGGGCCCTCTGGCTTCGGGAGGGGCAGGAGCTAGTCTGTGTTTCTGTGCCCACCGGGCCTCGGGTTACGGTGGATTCCGCTTCGCCTCTTCTCTTCGGTCAGCGGCGGGGGCGAGGCAGTCGCCAGCTGGTTAAAGAGCTGCGTCAGGCCGGGCTGCTAGGGGAGGGAGAGCTCTCGTTGGTTCCGGTATTGGTCGCCGGCCAGCCGGCTGGCCTGCTCAGCGCCGAGTTGGGTGAGAATCGCTCTGAGACTCGGCGGCTGATGGCCGTGCTAGCTAGTCAGACGGGAGTCGCGTTGGCTCGGGTCCAGCTGGTCGAGGCGTTGGATCGGGAAGCCAAGACGATGGATGCGGTGCTCAGCAACTCGCCGCTGGGAGTGTTGCTGGAGGGTTCGGATGGCCGCATCGACTTCGCTAACTCGGCGATTGAGCGACTCTACGGCATTCCGGTGGCCGAGCTAGTCGGCCAGACCCTCTCTCAACTCTGGCAGCGGGCGGAGGTGGAGCTGCGGGCGGAGGTGGATACCGAGTCCGGAGAGCGCTCCGAGCTGCGTCGTGGCGAGCGGGTGATCGAGATGCGGCGGGTGGCGATTCCGGGGGGTGGCGACCAACCGCCGCGGGAGCTGACGCTGCATGAGGACGTAACCCAGGAGCGAAGCGTACAGGAGGCGAAAGATCTCATGCTGCGGGCGATCGGGCATGAGGTGAGGAGTCCGGCGGCGGCGATGCGGGCGACCATTGCCAGTGTGCTGCAGTGGCAAGAGCGATTGGATGCGGGGCAGCAGCGCTCGCTGTTGGAGTCGGCCTACGATCAATCGCAGCGCTTACTCGGTTTGGTCGAAAGCCAGCTGATTATTGCCCAGCTGGAGACTGGCCGATTTCAGCCCCGGCCGGAGCCGGTCTTGTTGTTAAAGGTGGCCGAGGAGACGGTAGGAGTGTTGGCTCACCGCTACGGTGAGCGGGTAAGGACGATTCAGTTGGGGCTGCCGCCTGAGCTGCCGGCGGTGGAGTGTGAGCCGACTCACCTCGGGCAGGTGCTTATCAACCTGTTGGGCAATGCTCTGGAATATACCGTGGCGAGCGAGATTCGGCTGACCGCTCGAGTGCTCGATGGCCAGATCGAGGTGGCGGTCACCGACAACGGTCGGGGCGTGGCGGTAGAGCGTATCGAGAGCCTCTTCTCCAAGCTTACCCCGGCGGGGCAGGGGCGGGCCCGCGGCGGACTGGGGTTGGGGTTGTACCTCTGCCGGTTGGTGGTGGAACGCTCCTTTGGCGGCCGGATCTGGCTGGAACGTAGTGGGCCGGCGGGAACCGAATTTCGGTTTACTCTTAGGAGTAAGGGGCAATAAAGGTACATGCAAAGAGGGTTCCACTCATGTACCGTACCTCTGAGGGGAGTTGTGTTGGCCGGGCCGCTCAATCATTCGAGATGCGCCACCGGAGGCCCTGCTCGTAACCGCCGCCGACATCTTCGCTTATTCTACGTAGGGGCGAGGCTTGCCTCGCCCGATAAAGATTAGTCATTTTCCTTTATGGGTGAGCTGAATAACAAGGAGATAGAGGTGGCCGAGCAGACCGAGTTTTGGGTGCGGGTAGGGGGCGGCCTGGAACAGAGTTCCACCGGAGAGCGCTACGGGCCGGCCGATTTGGAGTCGCCGCCGCGGGGGGGGCCCTGGCGGCCGCTCTTTGTTGAGGAGCGGCTGGTCGGTTGGATGTCGGCTACCTCGGAGTTGGATTTCTCTGATCAACTTCGTCAGGAGGGGGAGCGTCGCCTTCGCGAGCGGCAGGCCAAGCTACTCGGTCGATTGGGGCATAAGCTGCGTTCCTCGGTACTGGCGCTGCAGGAGTGCGCTCGGCAGGCGGCGTTCGGCCGGCCAGATCAGCTGGAGCCGATCTATGACCAGGCGCAGGAGGTGGGCCGGCGAGCGGCGGCGTTGGAGGTAGTTACCCTCCGGCCGCCCGATTCCCCGCGGGCGGTAGTGCTCGGAGCGGTACTTAACTTGGCCGCTCCCCAGGCAACGCGGGAGCTGCCCGGCGATGCTCTGGTGCAAGGATCGGAGCCGGCGCTGATTGAGGCCCTGAGCCGGGCATATGAGTGGATGGGCGGGGCAGGCTGCCGGATCCGAGGGGAGCGCCGAGCCGGTTGGTGGCGTTTAGAGCTGAACGCGGCAGCGGAGCGAGAGCCGCTAGCGCTGCCTGAGCTGGGCAAGCCTCTGGTTGGTTATTTGATAGAGGCGCACCTCGATGGTTGGCTGAAGCGGGGAGATGAGATGGGGGCGATTATTTATCTGCCCTCGGCTGACTGAGGGGGTTCGTTTGTATTTTCTTTACAAATCGATTAAATGTCGCTATATTTTTTCATCCTACGCAAGCTTTTATTAATTGTAGAGTTTAGTCTGAGTTCGAACTCATTTTTCTGTTAGTAGTTATTTAGGAGGCAATTACGAGATGGACCTCGATTTTTTTGACCGTAGGCGAGATGATGACCGTTGTCCAAGGTTTGACAGACATCGTTTTGATGGTCGCCATTGTCATTGGGATGGACATTTCTGGCATTGGTTTTAGTAGCCGTCGCTTTTCTTTTAGATAGGCGTGGCTAAGTAAATAACGTTCGGCTAATGGAGATGCCCGAAGCCTAATTCGGGCATCTCCAAACTGTCCTGGGCATAAGTCATATGTTCTTGATTTCTCGTTCTTGGCAGTGACAACTGTATCGGCGAAACATCATTGTGCCCCCGACTATCAATTCGGATCTTCTTGTTTTTTTGCCGAAGTTTGGATAATGCATTCAGGTGTAGGCGGCCCTTTGCCTTAGGCTTTTGAGGCATGAATTGTCGAGACCCGCTAACACTTTCTTTGCAAATCGATTAAACCCTTCTGTATTTATTCTCCCTGGCTAGCTCCTATTGTGAGTAGTGAGAGTTCGAACTCATCTCCCTCAATTTTCAATGTTCCTTTAGGAGGCAAATACAAGATGAACGATTTTAGATTTGGCGATAGAGACCACGATCGTGATGATCATCGCCGTTGGCGCTGGGGGTGGGACAGGGATCACCGCCACTTTGGATGGGGATTGTGGTAGGCACCATTTTTAGTGAGGCCGCTAATTAAGTAGAGAGCTTTTCCATTGATAGAGGTGCTCGAATTTTACTTCGGGCACCTCATTATGGCTCTGTAACGTCGAGGGAGGATCGATTCATGAAATGCCCAGAATCATCTGGGACGGTAGCGGTCACTACCACATCCCGGGATCTGCACAACGATCACTTGGTCGAAGTGGTAATTCCGGTCTACAACGAAGAGCGAGTGCTGGCTGACAGCGTTCGCCGCCTGCACGCCTACCTCCTCGGCAACTTTCCCTATCAGTTCCGCATCACCATCGCCGACAACGCGAGCAGCGATGCCACCGGCGATATCGCGAGATGGCTGGTCCGAGAGCTGCCCTACGTCCAGGCGGTGCACCTGCCTCGTAAAGGTCGTGGCCGGGCGTTGCGCCAGGTGTGGAGCGGCAGCGATGCTGACGTGGTGGCCTACATGGATGTGGATCTCTCCACCGATCTGGACGCATTCCTGCCCCTGGTGGCACCGCTGGTGAGCGGACACAGCGATTTGGCGATTGGTAGCCGCCTTAGCCGTGGTGCGGTGGTGGTTCGTGGTCCCAAGCGGGAGCTGATCTCGCGCTGCTACAACCTGTTGCTGCGAGGGGTATTGAGAGCGAGGTTTTCGGATGCGCAGTGCGGGTTCAAGGCAGGGCGTACCGAGATCATGCAGGCGTTGCTGCCCGAGGTGAAGGACGAGGAGTGGTTCTTCGACACCGAGCTGCTGGTGCTTGCCGAACGCAGTGGGTTGCGGATTCATGAGGTGCCGGTGGACTGGGTTGATGACCCGGACAGCCGGGTGAAGATAATTCGGACCGTCTGGGCGGATCTGCGGGGAGTGGTTCGGATGGCTGGCCGGCTGGTTTCCGGTGCGGCGCGGATATCGGTGCCGCGGCGAAGCCGTATCGCTCAGCCGAAGCCTGGCCTAGTCGGGCAGCTACCTAGCTTTGCGGTGATCGGAGCGGCGTGTACGCTGGCCTACTTCGGACTCTACCTAGGATTACGCATGGAGATGTCAGCGATGTTGGCCAATGCAGGGGCTCTGTTAATCACCGCGGTTGCCAACACCGCCGCCAACCGTCGCTTCACCTTCGGGGTGATCGGGTCGCATAATCTTGTACGACATCAGTTCGAAGGTGGAATTGCCTTCCTGGTCGGGCTGGCGATCAGTAGCGCAAGCCTAGCCGTGTTGCACGCTAATACACCGGCAGCGTCGCGGCCGATGGAGTTGGCCGTGCTGATTGGCGCCAACGTTCTGGCCGCCATCGTCCGGTTCGCACTGATGCGAGCCTGGGTATTCAATCCCCGTCGGGTCGCCGCGATATGAGAAAATTACACTCGTTGCCCATATACACCTGGCTCCGCCGGCTCGCCCTCGGCCGCCCGGGCGATCCCCGCTGGGCTCGGCCGGCCCTATGGGCCATCCTTGTCCTAGCTGCGGTGCTCTATACCTGGGCATTGTCGAGCAATGGGAACGCTAACACCTATTACGCCGCGGCGGTGCTCAGCGGCACCAAGAGCTGGAAGGCGTTCTTCTACGGTGCGCTGGATGCCCAGTCTTACATCACCGTAGATAAGCCCCCACTTGCACTGTGGGTGATGGGGCTATCCGCGCGGCTCTTCGGATTCAACTCCTGGAGTCTGCTGCTGCCCCAGGCGCTCGAGGGCGTTGCGGCGGTTGCCGTGCTCTATACCGTAGTCCGGCGTGGGTTCGGATATGGTGCCGCGGTGATTGCGGCACTCGTGCTCGCCCTCACCCCGGTCACGGTGGCGATCAACCGGTACGACAATCCGGATGCGCTGCTGGCCTTGCTGTTGGTGCTGGCCGGGGGGGCGTGTCTGTGGGCGATTCGTTCCGGGCGTTGGCTTCCCTTGCTGCTGGCCGCGCTGTGCGTGGGGCTGGCGTTTAACACTAAGACCTTAGAGGCGTATTTGGTGTTGCCCGCGTTTGCTCTCGTCTACCTGGTCGCGGCCCCGGGCAGCATTCAGCGCCGTCTCGTACGGTTGCTTGGCACTGCGGCCGTGCTCGCGGTGGTTAGCTTTGCCTGGGTTGGCGTGGTCGACGCGGTCCCGGCGGCCGACCGTCCTTACGTCGGCGGCAGCGCAAATAATAGCGAGACCAACCTGATCTTCGGCTATAACGGGGTAGGCCGAATCACCGGCAACGAACGACCGGATAATGAAGCCGGAAATCCCTTTGGAGGTGGACGTGAGTTGGCTGGCGCTCACCACTTCGGCGGCGGCATGGGCGGCCAGAAGGGGATCACCCGGCTGTTTGGCGACTCCTTCGGGGGCCAGATCTCCTGGTTGCTCCCCTTCGCGCTTATTGCCGGCGTCGGTGCGCTGGTGCTGCGGGGACGCCGCCCACGTATTGATACCCAGCGCGCCGAGTTGCTGCTGTGGGGCATCTGGTTGGCCACCGACTTTGTGGTATTCAGCTATTCCAGCGGCATCATCCATGCCTATTACACCACCGCGATGGCCCCCGCGCTCGCCGCGCTGGTCGGTGCGGGTGGCGTAGCGCTGCTGGGTGCCTACCGGCGCTCACGTCGGTGGATGTGGATATTACCGTTGGCATTGGTGGTCACCGGAGTGTGGGCAGTGGTGTTGCTGCTTCGGACGCCAGGCTTCCTGCCCTGGCTACCTTGGGCGGTTGCGGTGCTCTTCGGTGGTGCCGCATTGGTCTTAATCCTCGCCCGATTGGGTGGGGGTGGACGAGTACGCGCTCGAATAGGTGCCGCCGCCGCTGCTGCTGCTGCCGGGCTGGTCGCCAGTCTCGCCGCCCCTGCTGCTTATGCGGTGACTACGGTGACCCGTCCAAACAGCGGGGCCACCGCCGGACCAGCCACTGCTAACCCGTTTGGCGGCGGAGACGGCGGCCGCAATCCAACCGCCGGTGGGCATCGAGCCGGCGGGTTCGGCCAAACCAAAGCTGACCCGCAGCTGGTTCGCTACCTGCAGGTTCACCAGGATGGGGCCAGCTGGCTGGTAGCCGTGCCCAATGCCATGGCCGCCGCACCGATCATTCTGACCACTGGCGAGCCGGTGATGGCCATCGGTGGGTTCTCTGGCTCTGACCAGGCGCTGAGTACGATCCAGCTGGCGCAGTACGTCCAAATGGGCAAGCTCCATTACCTGTTGTTGGGCGGCTCGGGGCGAGGTGGCGGCAACGCCGCTGTGACCGGCTGGGTAGAGGACAACTGCTCTGTGGTCCGCCCCGGCCAATACGGCCAGCATGCCGGTCGCGGCGCCTCATCCCCCTTCGCCGGCGGCAGTCAGCAGCTTTACCACTGTGATTGATTAGGGGCCGATTTTCGGTTAATTGAGGTGCCTATCGATGGCGATAGGCACCTCTAAATATGTCCGAATTTGGCGAGATAGGCGCAAAACTACGTCGTAGTGTTGCCCTAGTGATCAGTGGCTCTAGCACGGTAATAGAAAAAGCTCGGAAAGATAAACAGGCTGGAGGGGTCGATTCAGATCAACGTCCTTCCCTCTTGGTAGTGGTCACCCTATTGGCCGGGGCGTTTCTTTCCATGATGGATTTCAATGTGGTCAACATTGCGTTACCAACCATTAGCTCTGACCTTCATGCTTCTCCGGCGGTGCTCGAACTGGTGGTGGCCGGATATGGAGTTCCTTATGCGCTGCTCTTGGTTTTTGGTGGGCGGTTGGGTGATGCGTGCGGTCGTCGTCGGCTCTTTATGATCGGAATGGCCTCATTCACAGTTGCTTCAGCGGGATGTGGCCTGGCTCCTAGGATCGAGATCCTGGTACTTATGCGGGCTGTCCAAGGGGGTGCCGCGGCACTTATGGTTCCCCAAGTGTTGGCGACGCTTCAGGCCACGTCGACTGGCCGTCATCGTGCCCGCGCTACCGGATTGTATGCTGCTACCGGGGGCATGGCAACCGTGGTGGGCCAGCTCCTAGGCGGGGTCATTATTGCGCTTAACTTTGCTGGGATGAGCTGGCGGCCAATCTTTCTTTTGAACGTGCCAGTTGGTATTGTTGCGCTGCTGATTGCGGCATCGAAAGTTCCTGAAACCCAGGCTTCAACTGTGGCTTCAGTGGATGGTTGGGGCACCGTGTTGCTGGCCATAGCGGTTGTCTGCCTGCTCGTTCCGCTGGCCGAGGGTGGAGAGCTCGGTTGGCCGTTGTGGATATGGTTTTTATTGGCTGGGGCACCGATTGTTGGCATCATTCTCTTGGTTGTCGAACGCAAGGTAGAGGGTGTAGGACGCGTCCCCCTCTTGCCTCCACGATTGCTGGCAATGCGCAGCATGTGGCTGGGATTGGTGGCGGTGATTCCGTATTTCGCTACCTTTGGAGGCTTCATGTTTGTTATCGCTTTAGCGTTGCAGCGCGGGGCCCACTTTTCGCCACTGTATGCAGGACTCTCGATGGTGCCGCTCGGAGCGGGTTTTTTCATCTCCTCAATCTCGAGTTCGTGGATGGTTGGCCGCTTTGGAGGCAGGATAATCGTGATTGGTTCCCTGTTTAGTGTGCTGGGGCTCCTTCTGTTGGCGCTTATCGCCCTAACCATGTGGCCGGCGTTACCACCACTGTTTCTGGGGCCTGCCCTCTTCATTTTTGGCTGGGGAGAGGGTTATGTTATGGGGCCGCTGTTTAGGGTGGTTCTCTCCAAGGTTCCCGATTCGGCGAGTGGAGTAGGAAGTGGGGTTTTGGTGACCGTACAGCAGATCTCTCTGGCTCTCGGGGTGGCAGTCCTGGGCGGCCTCTTCAGCGCATTCTCGGGCAGTTTGGGTATAGGGGATGCCTTTGCTCTCACGCTCGGATTACAGGCCATGGCGATGGTTATGGTGGCTGCTTTGACGTGGATGCTCCCCGGCTGATCAGAGCTGGGTCTTCCAGCAGGGTCAGAGAATAGTCGAGCAGAGGGCTTCTGATCGGCTTTCATTGCCGTGAACTCACTAATTTCACTTGCGTGACTTCGTGAAAGCCAAATTCACCATGAGTGCGGCCCATCCCAGACTTCTTATAGCCACCAAATGGATTCTGAGAACTTAAGTAATTCACGTTGTTCTCGGTCACCATCCCTGATTGCAGCCGGCGTGAGATGCGTCTAAAACGATCGTGGTCCTCGGTCATGACCCAAGCGCCCAGGCCATATTGCGTATCGTTGGCCAGTGCAATCGCCTCTTGCTCGGTTGAAAACGAGACGATTGGAAGAACAGGGCCGAATGTTTCTTCGCGCCACACTCTCATATCGGTTCTAACGTCGGTCAATAGGGTTGGGAGATAATAGCCGCCCTGAAGATTCTCGGGACGTCGGCCGCCGCTCGCAATCTGAGCTCCTTGGTCAATCGCTTCCTGTACCTGTGATTCGATCAGGTCGAGTTGACGACGAGAGACAAGAGGGCCGATCTCAACCTCGGGGTCGAGAGCAGGGCCTATCTTAGTCCGGTCCAGAATCACTCGCAGCTTCTCCACGACCTCTTCAAAGCGAAGCTTGTGAACGATTAGACGCTTGATTGCATTGCATGATTGTCCCGCATTGTCGAAACGGTTGTGATAGATGGTGTCAATAATCGAATTAATGTCGGCGTCCTCACAAACGATGCAAGAGTCGGACCCGCCCAGTTCAGC
>JBOHUW010000039.1:0-9495 GCA_050734895.1 Candidatus Dormibacteraceae bacterium
CCGATAACCACAATGGAGGGACATCGATCGCCGATTCTGAGCTGATTCGCATCGATGATCCGGCCCGGGCGCTGCCGGAGGTCGTCACCCAGAATGGACAGATGCTGCCAATAACCGGCATTGCCGATCCGGTAGTTGGCATGATGGCCTTAAAGTCGGGCATCACCACCGGCGTGACGACCGGGCCAATAGAAGAGATCGGTCAAACTTCGACGTTTGGCGAAGATGGCGGTGGTCCCTCGATCACCGTCGAAAATCTGGCCTCTTTCGGCGCTCCCGGTACGGTGGTCGCCAAGGAGGGGGATAGCGGGGGATTCGTCGGGACCGCGACTGGCCAATCGGTAGCCTTCCTCGGCTCCGTGGTTGGCGGTCCACAGACTGGTGAAACCTGCTTTTTCAGCACCGCCAAATCAATTCTTCAAGCGTTGCAAGCCCAGGGAGTTACCGCTGAACCGATGCTTCTCCAGGCGACAGCTCCAACTGCCTCGGCGGCTGGTCAGCAGGCTCCGGCAACTACCGTAACCCAGAGTATGCCGCCTTCGGTTGGTTCGGTAACACCTAGCAACATGACTCCTATCCAAACTCCGACGCTCACCCCGTCAACTCCCACGACCGGAGCAACGACACCGCAGACTCCGGCCCCGCTGCCAGGAGCTCCGGCTACTACTCCTGCCACAGCTCCGGCGGCGGCAACACCACAAATCCCTCGCTTGGGGCCGGGAGCCCCAACGGCCGGTTCCGCAGCACCTCCTGGCCGACGTATTTAGAAGGACCGATTCATTGTCCTAATCGGGCAATAGGCAGTAGCGCGTTCCATCGAAAGGGGTAATTCTTCCGCCCAGAGGATAGCCCAGTGAGGGAATGATTTAATCTTGAGGCGTAATGAAGCGATTTAGGGTAATGGAGGTGCAGGTCAGTCGTGCCTTGACGCGGGCTACGCTGGCTTCAGCGATCGGGACGACCATTGAGTGGTACGATTTCTTCCTCTACGGTACGGCGGCCAGCTTGGTGATCGCCGAACTCTACTTTCCTCATCAGAATCATCTGGTAGGTCAGCTGGCTGCTTTCTCCACCTACTTCGTAGGCTTCCTGGCGCGGCCCCTCGGAGCTGTCGTCTTCGGCCCTATCGGTGACCGATTGGGACGTAAGTACACCCTGATCATGACTTTGGTTCTGATGGGAGTAGCAACGATTTTGATCGGTGTGGTTCCCCCCTATTCCAGTATCGGGATCAGCGGGGCGATCATTCTCACCCTGTTGCGACTGATCCAGGGAATCGGAGTCGGCGGGGAGTGGGGGGGTTCGGTGTTGTTGGCCGTGGAGTGGGGTGGTAAGCGGCACCGTGGTCTGATCGGTTCGGCGGCTCAATGGGGAGTCCCGGCGGGGCTAGTGTTGGCGGTGGGCTCAGAGGCACTGATGAGTGTGATCGCCGGTCCCGTCGGATATCTGCAGTGGGGCTGGCGGGTTCCTTTTCTGCTCAGTGCAGTTATTCTCATGGTGGGGATTTGGATTCGTTTGGGGATTCTGGAGACTCCGGTCTTCACCAAACTTCTGGAGGAGCGGCGGGTTGAATCTAGCCCGCTGAGGCAGGTTTTCCGGCTGCACTGGCGGGAGGTGATTCTGACCGCTCTGCTTCGAAGTGGTGAGCAGGCCCCCTTTTATATTTTCTCCACCTTCGTACTCACCTATCTGACCAAAATACTCAAGGTGGCAACCAATACCGAGGCCCTTCTCTGGGTGCTGCTCTCAGCGGTGATCTCGCTCTTTACGGTCCCCTTGTTTGGTGCCTTCTCAGATCGAATTGGGCGGAGGAAGCTGTACATTATCGGTGCCTTGCTGATGGCGATTTTTGCCTTTCCTTACTTCTGGTTGCTGGATAGTAAGACTCCGCTGCTGCTGATCCTGGCCATCGCTATCTCACTGCCCGTGTGGGGTATTCAATCGGGACCGCAGGCCAGCCTTATCGCCGAAGCCTTCACCGGTCGAGTCCGCTATAGTGGCGCCTCGCTTGGTTATCAATTGGCTTCGATCATCGCTGGCGGCCCAGCTCCAATCATCGCCGTGGCCCTCCTCTCCCTGAGCTTGGGATCACTGCCCA
The DNA here is from genome assembly GCA_050734895.1 of Candidatus Dormibacteraceae bacterium. GTDB lineage: Bacteria > Chloroflexota > Dormibacteria > Dormibacterales > Dormibacteraceae > JBOHUW01. Next base: position 2,099 of record JBOHUW010000039.1, read on the forward strand.
TTGCCGGCTATGTGGTGGTTTGTGCTCTGGTCAGTGTAGTAGCGGCCGCTTTACTTCGCGATCGCAGCTCCAACGATTTGTCGGTTGAGTATGATCTGGCGCGCAAGAAGGATCCGCCCAAGCTGCTGCCGGGAGTAGAGGTGAGTAGTGCCCAGAACTCCTAAAGCTTCCCGAGCCAAAGTTGAGCTTGACCTGAATACCCGGATTGGGGTGGTGGGGGGAGCCGATATGTTCAAACTCACCGAAGTTTTACGGATGCGGCCGGCCGAGGTGGAAACCCCCTTCGGGAAGGCTCGAATCAACTTTGGTGAGGGGGAGTTGGCCGACCTCATCTTTATCGCTCGCCACGGTAGCGAGAATGAGCTCTTGCCCCATCAGATCAACTATCGAGCCAACCTGAAGGCGCTGGAACAGCATGGAGTGCAGCGGGTGGTCGCCACCTTTGCTGTCTCTTCGCTCTTTGAGGAGCTGCCGCCGGGGGATCTGGTAGTAATGGATCAATTCATCGATCTGGCCGGAGAGGTGGCCACCTTTCACGATTCTCATCAGGCCGGGGATATCCAGCCCGATTTGGCCGATCCTTTCTGTCGTGGCCTGAGCCAGGGATTGGTTGAACATATAAGTGAGAAGGGACTTTCGGTTCGGGGAACCGGAACTTACGCCTGCCTGGGGGGTCCGCGACGAGAAACCGCGGCCGAGGTGCGAATGCTCCGCATCGTTCAGGCTCATGTGGTCGGAATGACCGCGGCCCCGGAGACTATCCTGGCGCGGGAATTGGGGCTGCATTATGCGGCAGTAGGCAGCATTATCCAGTGGGCGGCGGGAATCAAGGGGACTATAAAATCCAACTCCAAAACCGTGTCCGGAGGTCCCAGTCGCCTACTTTCATCTATTTTGGATGCGCTGCGGGCTCCCGAATTAGCCCGCTGCTCCTGCCGCCCAACACTCTAGACTGAGGAAGACGCCCGATAAGATTAGACCCATCCTTAGCTTAGAAGGAGAGTATTAAATGCCTCAGTTTAGAATTCCCGGTCCGCTGCGCACTCTGAGTGGGGGTGAAGCCACGACAGAGGTTACCGCCGCCAATCTGCGTCAGGCGATTGGCGAGCTGGATAGGAAGCATCCGGGCTTTGCCGAGCGCCTGCTGGATGAGCAAGGAGAGGCGCGACCGTTTGTCAACCTCTTTGTTGGCGATGAAGACGTTCGGCTGGGCCAAGGCTTGGACACCGAATTGCGGACTGGAGATGAGATAGCCATCGTCCCGGCGGTGGCTGGGGGCAGGTTCACATCAAGGTTGCCGTAGCTCTCTCCGGAGGGGTGGACTCCAGCGTTGCCGCGTTGCTGCTGAGAGAGCAGGGGCACCAGGTGGTGGGAGTAACCCTGCAGCAGTGGCCTTCGGGAGAAGATTCAGCTCAGTCGACGCATGGGGGCTGTTGCTCCCTCTCTGCGGTGGAGGATGCCCGGCGGGTATGCGCGGTGCTGGATGTTCCCTACTACGTCTGGAACATGGAGCAGGAATTCGGTCAACGGGTAATCGAACCCTTCCATCAGGCTTACCAGAGCGGCCGAACTCCAAACCCCTGTCTCTCCTGCAACGCTCTGGTTCGCTTCGACCTGATGCTCAGGCGGGTGTTGGAGCTCGGCTTTGATGCTCTCGCTACCGGTCACTATGCCCGGGTGATGGAAGGGGTAGGGAAGGAGCGCGAACTGCACTGTGGGCTGGATCCGGCCAAGGATCAATCCTACTTTCTCTATCATCTTGATCAGGAGCGGTTGGAGCGGATTCTCTTCCCGGTCGGCGAGCTAGCCAAGCCGGAGGTTCGGCAGCTCGCCGAGCAGGCCGGCCTGCCGGTGGCCGGGAAGCCGGAGAGTATGGACATCTGCTTCATCTCCCAGGGAAAGACAGCGGACTACCTGGCTCGCAAGTTACCGGTCACCTCCCGGGGCGAGGTGGTGGATCGGGAGGGGAGACATCTCGGCGATCACCGGGGCACTGCCTTCTACACGGTGGGTCAGCGTGAGGGGTTAGGCCAGCTGGCTGAGGCCGGTCCGTGGTATGTGGTTTCGATCGATGCCCCGGCCAACCGGCTGGTGGTGGGTAGGCAGGAGGAGCTGGCCCAGCGCCAGATTGCCCTGGAGGGAGTCTCATTCATTGGAGGCACCCCATCCGCGGCGATCAGCTGTGAAGCCCGGCTGCGCTACCGAGCCAAACCGCTACTGGCGACCTACTGCTCCGGACAGCTCGATCTCGCCGAGCCCTTCTACGGGGTTGCCCCCGGCCAGGCAGCAGTCTTCTACCGAGGAAGCCAGGTGCTCGGCGGGGGTATCGTCAAGGCCGCGGCTTGATCCGCTTCCACTATCCTGCGACATGCCCGAGTCGGTGATTCGAGTGACCAGTGGGCGTCCCAACGACGGCGCCGCCGCGGCCATCGCCGCCGCCACCCGCTGCCCCCACCCTGGAGGGCAGAAGGCGAAGACGGAGGGCCCAGCCCCGCTCATCGCGGCGCCATAGCCGCCAGCCTGCTGCGCTGCCTCCAACACCTGGCCTGTCCACGGATAGAGGGGGCGACGGTAGGTCTGGTGAAGCCGGTCGGTCATGGCTTCCGCCAAAAGTTTCGGTTGGTTGCTGTGGAGAGCATGAATCAGAAGAGCCAAGCGACCCGAGTTGAAAACCGCGTCGGCCAGCGGCACCTGCCCGGGTAGAGCTTGCCGCGCCGCTTCAGTAAAGGCTGGAGTATGAGATACGAATAACGCCAACTCGACCTCCGGTTGAGGCAGTGCCAATGGGGAGGTGGCAACCAGACGAAGCCCTCCATAAGCGGCGGCGGCTACGTTATCCGGATGCCCCTCCTGACTAGCGGCAACCTCAAAGCAGCGGTCTCGGTGGAGGCCACCGAGTGCCGACGCGGCGAGCCATGCCGCGGCGCTGGAACCCAGCCCCACGCCCACCGGAATTCCATTGCGAACCTGGCCGCGCATCGGCAGCCCCGAGAGTGGGTTCGGGTTGTGGCTCAAAAAATCGGCCGCTTCGCCCAAAAATTCCCACTTTGGAACCTTGGCCGGTTCAGCTTCTACCTCCAACCAGAGATCGATTGCCATGGCTAGAACATCAAAGCCTGACCCCAGATTGGCGATCGAAGCTGGTATCCGTACTATCATCAGAATAAATCTACAACCTCGCCTTGACCATTTAGACTTGGATTTCAATGGCTAATCACGTTTTAGGTTTGCGCTGCCGAGAGTGTCAGGCGGAGTTCGAGCAGCGGGCGACTCATGTCTGCGAGCGTTGTTTGGGCCCCCTGGAGGTAGCTTACGATCAGCGAGTGCTACGCACCAAGGTGACTCGGGAGCGAATCGAAAGTGGTCCTCCGAACATGTGGCGTTACCGTGATTTGTTGCCGCTGGCTGAGGATGAAGCTATCGTCTCATTGGGAGAGGGAATGACTCCCCTAACTCGAGCCGCGCGGTTGGGGGCCGAGTTGGGCTTGAGTAACCTCTATCTGAAGAACGACAGCATGAACCCGACCAACTCCTTCAAGGATCGAGTAGTTGCGGTGGCCATCTCCTGGGCGTTGGCTCACGGCTTCGAGACCATCGGCTGTGCCTCCACCGGGAATTTGGCGCATGCGGTGGCCGCCTACTCGGCGCGGGCGGGGCTGCCCTGCTACGTCTTTCTTCCCGCTGATATAGAAGCTAACAAGGTGGTTTCTACCGCGGTCTTCGAGCCCCGCTTGGTGCTGGTCGAGGGGAATTACGATCAGGTTAATCGGCTTTGTAGTCAGCTGGTGGACGAGCTTCCGTGGGCGATCTGCAACGTCAACCTGCGGCCGTTCTATGCCGAAGGATCGAAAACTCTCACTTTCGAGATGTCGGAACAGCTCGGTTGGCGGCTGCCCGATGAGATCATAGTGCCAATTGGCTCCGGCTGCCAATTCGTTCGTCATCGGCAGGCGATTGCCGAGCTGCTCGATTACGGTTTGGTTGAGGCTGATCGTCTGCCTCGACTGACCGGGGCCCAGGCGCTAGGCTGTGCGCCGGTTTATCAGGCTTGGCGAGAGCGGAGCCGGCGAGTGCTTCCGGTTCAGCCCAACACTATCGCTCGGTCGATTGCGATCGGCAACCCCTCCGATGGCAACTATGTGCTTCAAATTGCCGAGGAGAGCGGAGGAACGGTGGAGGAACGGTGGAGGCGGTCAGCGAAGCGGAGATTGTCGAGGGGATCCGACTGCTGGCCCGGACCGAGGGCATCTTTACCGAGACGGCGGGGGGAGTCGTAGTCGCTACCCTGGCCAAGCTGGCCCGCGCTAACCGCTGGGCGGGGGAGGAGACGGTGGTAGCCTACATCACCGGTCATGGGTTGAAGACGGCGGAGGTCGTTGCGGAAGCGAAACAGCTTGACTCGCGCTGGGTAATCGAGCCGAATCTACGCTCTTTTAACGAGCGGGTGTTAAATGGGGTTCAGAAGGTTACGGCTTGAGTAAGTGAGCTAATTCGCTTTACAGGGGAGCCTCATGTTTCCGAGTAGAGAACTTCACGGCTTCGCTTAACCAGCCAATCCAGATCGTCTTGATCTTCTGGAGTAGTTTGGTAAGCAGCAGCATAGAGGGCGGCCCGTTCCCGGTAGGTGGCATCCAGATTTTCGCGATGAGGAACGCTAATTGCTACCCTTTGGCTCATGCTTTTGATCATACATCTGCTCCGTAGTCTGGCTTAGCGGATCATGACGGCGCAGGAGTTCCTTCTGGCGGCTGGACCAATAGCTTTGCAGTCGTTAAGAGGCGGTATATCGCGCTGATCGACCACCGCCTTGGGATACGAGCCAACCGTCTCGGACCAGGCGGGCGAGGTCCTGAGTGGCGGTGGCTATTGCTACTCCGGCCCCGGTCCGATAGGTCTCGTTACGCATCTCGAGCCCGGTAAGGGCTATGTCCAGCACCGTTACCACCCGCTCTGGATATCCGTGATCCGCGCAAATTTGTTCGGAAAGAGTGTTGCGAGCGTAGGCTAGCTGGAGTTGTTCCCGCAGCCGCATAGCCTCCTGCCGATGAGCCTCCAAACAGAAGTCGAGCCAAGGTCCCGCCTCACGCGAGGGATCATATTCTGCTCCCTGGACACGAAGGGCTTGGTAATAACCCTCGGTATGCGCCCCAAGATAGACTTCGATCGAGGCGAACTCCGGCGTGAGGATGCCCTCGCGGACCAAGACCAGAGATTGCAGGACTCGGGCGGCTCGGCCGTTGCCATCACGATAAGGATGTATCGAAACCAGGTGCAGGTGAGCCATGGCCGCGCTGACGATCGGGTGGTGCTTTGTGTTTTGGAGCCATGTGACCAGCTCTCGCATGAGCTCAGGCACCTCGGTCGATGCCGGTGCTTGGTAGATGAGTTGACCATCCCAGCCGGTGATCCCCATTCCTGATTCTCGGAAACGACCAGGGTGGGCGTGGGGCTGGAAGTAGGCAACCATGAAGTGCAGTGCCTGGAGCAGGTTTAAGGACCAGGTAAAATTTGGATCGTCACGAATCGCCAGGACGAAATTCATCGCCTGTCGATAGCAGCGTATGGCCTCCACATCTTCCTGCCGGTTACCGTCTGGATGTAGTCCCTCTCCAATGTCAATCGAATCGGCCAGCGTGACTCGGAATCCTTCAATTGCGGTCGAAGATGCCGCCACCTGGGCCGAGGAGATGCGTCTTATGGCCTCGGTCCATTTCGCCGGCGCTCTCACACGAGCCAGGGCGGCTCGCATCCGGTCGAGCTCCTCCAGCCGTTCTCGGCGTTGATCGGTTAGAGAGGGAGATTTGAACAGCATTGAATAGTAGTTTAATCGAATATTCTACTATTCTGCTATTTCCTCTAAATGTCACCGCCGAACAGCACTGATCTGCAGCCGTACATAGTCGATGACCGATTCGGGAAGTCGCTGAGCGATCTTCTGGACAAAAGGCCGGCGCTGCTCTGGGGGCAGTTCGCGTAACTGGGCACCGAGCAGCACGGTGGCCAGAAAGCTCTCAAATTGCTCGCCCGGTTCGAGCTGAGCAGGATCTGCGACTAGGTCGACCTCAATCTCGCTGAATCCGGCCTGTTCCAGCTGCTGCCTCGTCTCCTCGACTCCGGCGAAGTTCCAGAGCTCCGCACCATCGGAGCCGCTGATCTCACGTAAGGCTTGGCGGAATTTCGCGACGTTGCCTGCCCCACCTGCCTCGGCGACCAAGCGTCCGCCTCGGCGAAGCGCATTGGCGACGCTTCGGAACACTTGGGCGTGATCGGGCAGCCAGTGTAGGGTGGCCACACTCAGCACCGCGTCCACTTGGCAATCGAGAGCGAGCGTTTCACGTAGATCCGCGCACAGTACAGTCACTCGTTCCAGCCGGCCGGCAAGTTTGGCTCGCAGCTCGGTCAGCATCTGCTCTGAGCCATCCACGGCGATTACTCGACCGTTGGGCAGAGCGTCCAGTAGCAGCTCGGTGTCCCGTCCCGTCCCGCACCCGAGATCAAACACAATCTCGCTGCCTGTCAGGCGCAGCCGCTCGATCGCCCGGGCACCCCACTGCTTGTGAGGCAGAGGTAAAGCGTCATAGCTTCGCGCATCCCATTCCAACATCTCCATCTCAGATTTACTCATTGCCTTGGTCAAACATAGCCATCAACTAAGAATACCTTCTGGCTTGCCCTGGACTAAAATCTGATAATATGATTTTATGAATAGCTTGACGGCTACGGAAGTCGCTCGTCGTTTTTCCGAGGTGCTCGATGCAGTTGAACGTGGCAAGACTTTTCGGGTTACCCGGGCAGGGCGAACGGTGGCCACCATCGGGCCGACCACTCCTGCCAGTGGCAAAGCCTTTAAGAACCTGCTCCACGCTCACCGCCTGGATCCTGCCTGGAGTAGCGAGCTGGGTGAATTGCGTCGCTCTTTAGTAGTGAGGGAGCGGCCCTGGCCCGTCTGATCCTCGATACAACCGTTCTGATTACTGCAGAAAGAGAGGCTCGAAATTTAGCCGATTTGGTCGGCGATGAGGATGAGGTTGCGATCGCTGCCCTTACGGTTGCCGAGCTGCTGGTCGGTGTAGAATTGGCCAGTAATCGCTATCGGATGATTCGTGAAGCTTTCGTTAGAGATGTGATCAAGCTGCTGCCAGTTGAGGAATATGACCTTGATGTGGCCCGGGTTCATGCTCGCCTGCTTGCCCACGTTCAGCGTTCAGGATGTCCCCGGGGAGCCCATGATTTGATTATTGCGGCAACCGCTGCGGCAAGGCGGCGAGAGGTGGTGACTGCCGATAAAGGAGGCTTTGTTGATCTGCCTGGAGTGATCCTTTATAACCTTCATTAATAATCTGCACCTAACGCTATTTTCCGAATCACGAACCAATTCCGCAAGCTCTCATCCCCAC
>JBOHUW010000040.1:0-9433 GCA_050734895.1 Candidatus Dormibacteraceae bacterium
GCCCCACCGGCAGCGGCGGTGAGTGACCGTTCCCCTCCGCCGGCGGGACGGCGGTACCACAAGGCACGCTGATTCCAGGCAGCCCGGCGAGGTTAGCTCCCAGCGTCAGGACGTCATTGAGGTACATCTGCATCGGATCGGCGGTCTTCGCTCCCAGATGGAAGGCAACGCAGGGGGAGGTGGCGCTGGCGATCACATCGCAGCTAGCAAAGGCTCGCTCAAAATCTCGCGCGATAAGCGTCCGCACCCTCTGGGCCTTCAGGTAGTAAGCGTCGTAGTAGCCGGCTGAGAGGGCATGGGTCCCAAGCATGATCCGCCGCCTCACCTCAGGACCAAAACCCTCTCTTCGGGTAGTCAGATAAGTCTCTAAAAGCGAAGTATCACTTCCGGTACGCATACCGTAGCGAACCGAGTCGAAGCGGGCTAAGTTGGAGGAAGCCTCGGCCGGAGCAATGATGTAGTAAGCGGCCAGGCCATAATCGGAGTTGGGCAGGCTAACCTCGACCAGCTCTGCCCCCGCCTCCTTCAGCCGATTCAACGCGTGCTCCACCGTCTGCCGCACCCCGGCCTCCATACCCTCAACCTCTGAATACTCCTTAGGGATCCCGATTCGCAGTCCTTTGATTCCCCGCTCCAGATCAGTCATGGCATCAAATGGTCGATCGGCAGTGGTCGAATCCCGACCGTCATAACCTGCAATCACCTGCAGCAGCTGGGCGGCATCCTCCACCGAATGGGCGAGCGGACCGACCTGATCCAAACTCGAGGCATAGGCGATCAAGCCGAAGCGGCTGACCCGGCCATAAGTCGGCTTCATCCCCACCACCCCACAGAGGGCGGCCGGCTGACGAATCGAGCCTCCGGTGTCGCTACCCAGGCTAGCCACCGCCTCACCTGCCGCCACCGCCGCCGCACTGCCCCCGGAGGTGCCGCCGGGAACCCGGGTCAGATCGTGTGGATTGTGCACCGGCGAATAGGCCGAGTTTTCGTTCGAGGAGCCCATAGCGAATTCGTCGCAGTTGGTCATGCCCAGGAAAACCGCTCCCGCCTCCCGCAATCGGGCCACGCAGGTGGCATCGTGAATCGGCCGATAACCCTGCAGGATTTTGGAGCCGGCGGTGGTCTCCACCCCGGCCACCGAGAGGACGTCCTTGATCCCGATCGGAATGCCGGTGAGCGGGCCGGCCGAACCCAGCTGAAAGCGTCGATCGGCTTCCGCAGCCTGCTCTCTGGCCAACTCCTCGGTGACGCGGAGGAAGGCATGAATCTTCGGATCATCCCGCTGGATGACCGCTAAGTGCTGCCCCAAAAGTTCGGCAGCCGACAGCTGCCTACTAAGTAGAAGTTGATGGAGTTGAGTAAGAGTTGGATTTGCCAAATCGATCACGGCGCCGACTCTTGAATCGCGCTCAACTGGACCGCGTAGTACTCCTCCTCTCTGCTCAGACTCACCTGGGGAAGTTTAAGCAATACATATCAAGAGTTGCACGCTGTCAATCGCAAAAACCCCTAGCTCAATCCAACAAAGAGAGGTCGCGGTAGGCACAGCTCGGATCATATTCGACAGCGTACGGCTCCGAAGCGGTCACCAACCAAGTATCCTGGCTACCTCATTTGCCGGTATAGACTTCGTACGACCCGCCTCTAGATCGGCCAGTCGCTCCATAGCTATCCGCCCATTCTCACGATCAAGCATCTCTTCATAGAGTTCGACGAGTTCGGCAGGTACGATTGCCGCAGCCGGTTGTTGCTTCCTACGACCACGAGTTATGTAGGTGATCTTGCCGCCAAAAACAGCCTCATTAACAGCCTCGGAGAAGTGGTCCCGAGCCTGACTGACAGAAAGGGTTGCAGAATCTGTGTCCATGCTGCTCAATATACGCCAGATACGCCAACATGGCCGAGATAACTCTATTTTTTAGGGAAATCTCCAGGAACATACCGACAGTGCCCGCAAGCCGTACGCACCGAGGCCCCGCTGTTGGCGACGGCGGGAATTGGCTCCTCCCCCTCATCGCTTCCATCCAACCGCTTGGCATAGAGACGACGATCGTCGGAGGTCAAGCATTTCCCACTGGCCAGCTCAAACTGCCAGCCATGCAGGGTACAGGTAAGGATCCCATCTTCGATCTTGCCGAACTTAGTCAGATCAGCCTTCAAATGCGGGCATCGACGCTGAATCCGGTAGCCCTCGGCCTCCCAAAACTGATCGACCGGGCTCTTCTCGGCATAAAAACCTTCGGCATATTGCAGCCGCTCCATGGATAGGCATTTGAAGAAGTTGTAGACGTACTCGTTGAAGGCCCCCTTGCGGCGGGCGCGGAAGCGACAGGAGAGGAAGAGTTCGTTCACCCAATCCTCGGCGTGGACCAAAATGCAGTGCTCGATCAGCGCCGGATCGAGTTCGAAGCAGTAGTCCCACTCCACCTCCTCTTGCTCCCACTCCCGCACCACCCGCTGGTGAAAGTCGAGCGCTATCTGCTCTAGACCTAAGTCGAGTCGCACTATCCCGTTGATTCCGGCGCAGGTGATATCGGCCCGCTCCATCAGCGGCTCGAACCACTCCTTCAGGGCCGGGAGGATCTCCACCTGCCCCCGCGGCCAAGTCGCCTTCTCACTCTCCAGCCGAACCTGCCAGCGTTTTCGATACCCTTCCAGATAGCTACGTTTATCGGTAAAGATGGCCTTTCTGCGCTCTTCCGACCAAGGATGGGTGATCAGTGGCTCACCGTCGGTCAGCTCGATCTCCGTACCCGGTAGGGCCAACCGTCCATTGTGGCGGCCGTGCTCGGTCAGATAGTCGAGGAAGGCAGATTGATCGGGGAAGGAATTGGTCGGGTCGCGCTCAAAATCATTGATATAAAGGAGGGCCTCATCCAGAAAACAGGGCGGCCCGGCGGAGGGAAATACCCAGCGAGCGTCAAACTCATCGATGTAACGCGCTGCCCGAGCCATCTCGTTCTCCCGCTTTTTCCGTCCCAGGGCGGCCATCATCTGCGGCGGGTAGTCATAGACGAAGGGATACCAGATCGCCCCGGAGAACTGAACGAAGTGAGCATCGATCGGACCAAGGGCGTTGATCGCCTCGATATCGATCGGGCGAGAGTCATTCTGGTCGTAAAGGCGATGGGCTCCATCGTCGATGACCAGTCCAGAGTCACCGATCGGGCCATCGGTCGGCGCAACCATAGAGGCCACGGTGAACCGCAATCCCCCGGCCTCCATCGGTTGCAGGTTTCTGGTCGGGAGGAAGTTGGTGAAGCCCAAGCTCTCCAGCCGCTCGCGCAGGAGGGGTAGGGGATAGTCGGGCAGAATCACCGTAGCTCGCTTATCCACCTGTTCACGCAGGAATTTAACGTCCAGGTGGTCGTAGTGGAGATGGGAGACATAGAGGAAATCGGGCCGACTTACCGTCTCCAGATCGAGATGATCGTTGCTGGGAAAGGGAAACCAGGAGGCGAAGTAGGCCGGGTTGAACCACGGATCGCTGAGGATGCTTCCTTGCCGGGTCTCGATGAAGAGTCCGGCATGCCCGAGAAAGGTGATCTTCACTCTGCTGTTTAGTATCGCATCGGGCTCCGGCTGGATGCCTAAGCTTGATTTTTGCTTCTTGCTGTGCTACAAAGGTCCTGTTGAGACTGCTTCAAGGCGGTCTAAAAAGAAGGGAGAGAGGTTGACGTGAGCAAATTACGAAAGGCGGTGGCTTCTGGCTCTGCAGCTCTGATCGTAGCTGGAGTGATGGTGATAACCTCGGCAGCTCGGTTTTTGCCGGTAGCGAATCCGGAGGGAATACCTCCAGCGGGACCGTAACCAGAACAAGCTATATAGAAGATCCATATCAAGCACCTGACCATCCATGGTGGTGCCCTTTGGGGTGTCACCCTTATGCATGTCCTGGGTTGTGTCAATTTGAGTGAGACACCCATCCTTTGACCAGTATCCTGACTGGCCAATGCCTGGTGCCGGGTATCAATTTTTGCCATTTTCTTTTTCCTGTGCTATAAATTCCCTCGTTCAGCTTGTGCGGGTTAATTTTGGATCACTTGTAAAATCGAATTAATATTCCGCACAACGGGCATCATGACTATCTGACCGCTGAGGGGACTATTGATGAGTCTCATAGCCGAACCGTGGAGTACCACGACTAAATACGGTTGAGAAGTTTCGCGACAGCTATATCTCCAATATCCCTACATCTGAACGTCTGAACAAAAGCCGCTCCGAATTCCGGAGCGGCTTCTTTTTTGGAGCGAGGTAAACCGGGGGATCCCACAGGTCCTGCATCAAAATGCAGGACCTTGATGCTATGATTCATCCATGCGCACAACTCTGAACATCCATGATCATCTGTTGGCCGAAGCCAAGATCCTGGCCGCTAAAAATCACCGTTCGGTCGGCGATGTAGTTAACGACGCCCTGAACTTCTTCTTCGCCAAATTTGGTGAAAGCGACTCCAACCGCCCTCGGCAGAGAGTTGTTCTGCCCACAGGTGGCCATGGGGGGCTTCGACCGGGAGTTGATCTGAGCGACAAGGAGGCCTTGGCCGAGCTCTTGGGAGATAATGATCCCCCCAAATGTTAATAGCGGATGTCAACATTTACCTCCCGGCGTACCGAAAAGACAGTCCCCAGCATGAAATATATCGAGGTTGGCTGGAAGAGCAGTTATTAGGTTCCGAGTCGTTTGGGGTAAGTGAATTGGTGCTTAGCGCCTTCGTGCGCATAATAACCAACCATCGCGTATATAAAGAGCCCACCACCCCTGAAGCCGCGCTCGATTTTTGCCAGACGGTGCTCGATGCGCCAGCAACAGTCAGGGTGCAACCAGGTGAGCGACACTGGTCAATCTTTCACCACCTCTGCCTGAACCTCCGAGCCCGGGCCAACGATGTTCCGGATGCCTATCTCGCCGCGCTGGCCCTAGAGCGGGAAGCCACTTTCATCACCGTTGATCGCGGCTTTCGGCGTTTTCCGAGCTTGCGTATTCAGAGCCCGCTCGATTTCGGGTAACGTTGCAGCGGGCAGATGCGTTAGAGTCGCATCAGTAGTAATGCCTAATTTCAAGGCATTCGATAATTGAGGAAGGAGAATCATGAGTAAACTACGGAAAACGCTGTCATCTGGCACTGCGGCTCTGGTCTTGACCGGGGCAATGGTAACACTCTCGGCGAGTTCGGTTTTGGCGGAGAACAGCGCCTCGTACCCGTATCTCAGCTCGGCTATTCAAAACAACGACCCCGGAAACAATGACTCGGGAAACCACGACCCACTAAAATTCGATCCACGTCCTGACTCTAACCGGGGCAACGCTCCTGACCCTACCTGTGGGCTGGTGATATGCGACGATAGTAGTTTACTGAGACATCCATATTAAAGGCGTCTGCATCTAAATCTGCCCTCCGAAAAGATTTGTTGAACGTCTGAACAGGGGGTCGCTTCGAATTTCGGAGCGACCCCCTCAAGTTATTGATCCAGAAAATCAAAACCTCGCACCACCCTTCTGATTTTGAGTAGAGTTGCAGTTTGAATATGAATGGCTTTGAAACTCGCGCCATCCACGTCGGCCAAATTCCTGATCAGCTGACCGGGGCGGTTATTCCACCACTGACCCTCTCCACCACCTTCGCCCAGGACGAGGTCGGCCAGACCCGCGCCGGATACGACTACGGCCGCTCGGGCAATCCCAGTCGCAGCTCATTGGAGCAGGCCGTCGCGGCACTAGAGAGCGCTTCCCACGGCTACGCCTTCGCCTCAGGGATGGCTGCCATCGACACCGTGCTCCAATTGGTCAAGGCTAACGACCATGTGATTATCCCACACGATGCCTATGGTGGGACCTTTCGGCTGATCGACAAAGTTCACCAGCCGCACGGTCTGAGATACAGCTCAGTGGATCTACAGGATCGCCGGGCATTAGAACAAGCCTGGCAGGAGAATACCCAGTTGGTCTGGATTGAGACCCCAACCAACCCCACCCTCTCGATCGTCGATATCGCCGCCGTCGCCGATTTTGCCCACGCCCGTCAGGCACTGGTGGTGGTCGACAACACCTTTGCCACCCCCTACCTGCAGCGCCCGATCGAACTCGGGGCGGATATCGTCGTCCACTCTCTGACTAAGTATCTGGGCGGCCACTCCGATGTGGTGGGTGGCTTTGTCGCCCTCAACGATGCCGCATTGGCTGAACGCATCGCCTTCCTTCAGAATGCGATCGGAGCAGTACTCCCCCCCTTCGACTGTTATCTGGTCCAACGCGGCCTGAAAACCCTCGCCATTCGAATGGATCGCCACAACCAAAATGCTCAAGCCGTAGTCGATCTGCTGGTCAATCACCCGGCCGTCGATACCGTCCTCTACCCCAGTCTACCTTCACATCCTTATCACGAGGTGGCCTCGAGGCAGATGCACGGCTATGGCGGGATGATCTCCTTCACCCTCCATGGCGGTGAGGCGGCAGCTCTCCGAGTGGTCACTCGGACGAAGCTCTTCACCTTGGCCGAATCTCTCGGAGCGGTGGAATCCCTGATCGAACATCCCAGACGGATGACTCACCTGAGCAGCGCCGGTTCATCCATGGAAGTTGATCCGGCCCTAGTCCGGCTCTCGGTGGGTATCGAGACCGCCGCCGATCTAATCGCTGATCTCCGAAAGGCGCTTGATGCCGAATCTCCAAGCAGAATCGACAATAGGGTCAGCAACTCCGCCGTCCCCGCCTAGCACCATGGATCTCTTACTTGCTGTAGGCGACGTCGCCATTCCGCCGCGGCTGCATGAGCGGGCTCGTCATATCGTCCACAGCAGTGAGGAAGGGATAGATCGCTCATTAACCGCTCATCTCCGGGCTCATCTCCCGCAGCAAGTTGGCGTGATCAACTCGGTGATTACTGCCCAGGCGTTGCGCGATGCCGGCTTTGCCGTCACTCTCTACACCGACGACCCTGAGGTTGGCCAACAGCGAGACATTGAGCTGCTGCCGCTGCACGACCCGGGGCCGGAGATGGAGGTTGCCGAATCGGTGCTCAATCTGATCGGCAAAACTCCCCTCCTACGACTGGCCCGAATTGGCCGTGAAGTGCCCCCTCAGATACTGGCTAAGCTAGAGTATCTGAATCCCGGCGGATCGGTGAAGGATCGACCGGCGGTGACCATGGTCGAGGCAGCTGAAGAGCAGGGCAAGCTGCGCCGCGGTGGAACCATTGTCGAACCCACCTCGGGCAACACCGGCGTCGGCCTGGCCATCGTCGCCGCCCGTAAAAAATACCGCTGTATCTTCGTCGTTCCGGATAAAGTCTCCAGCGAGAAGATCAGCCTGCTCCGCGCCTACGGAGCCGAGGTAGTGGTCTGTCCAACTGCCCTCCCCCCCGAACACCCCGAATCCTACTACTCGGTATCCGATCGTTTGGCTCGGGAGATCGATGGAGCCCTCAAGCTTGATCAATACTCCAATCCGGCCAATCCACTGGCCCACGAGCTGAGCACCGGACCGGAAATCTGGCAACAGACAGCAGGACGGATAACTCACTTCGTGGCCGGCATCGGAACCGCCGGCACGATCGTCGGGGTGGCGCGTTACCTCAAGGCTCAGAATCCGGAGATCAAGGTCATCGGCGCCGACCCACTCGGTTCGGTCTACTCCGGCGGCAGCGGACGGCCTTACCTGGTTGAAGGTGTCGGCGAGGACTTCTTCCCGGCTAACTTCGATCGCTCGGTAATCGATGAAGTTATCCCCATCTCCGATCAGGAATCCTTCTTAACCGCCCGCCGTTTAACCCAGGAGGAGGGAGTATTCACCGGCGGATCCTCCGGCCTGGCCGTCGCCGCAGCGCTCCAGCTGGGCGAGCGGTTAAGGCCCACTGACGTGGTAGTCGTTCTGCTACCCGATTCCGGGCGCGGCTACCTCTCCAAGCTCTACGACGACACCTGGCTGGCCGACTACGGCTTCATCGGAGCGCGCGGCCTGAGTGCCACTGACGTCCTCAATACCAAACAGTCCTCATATCAAGCTCTGCCCCAGATCGTGCATGTCCACCCCGAAGAGACGGTGCGCGAAGTGGCGGCAACGATGCGGGAGTATGCCGTATCGCAGGTTGTGGTAGTCAGCGCCGAGCCGCCGCTAGTGATGGGTGAGGTGATTGGCAGCGCTAGTGAGGAGGCTCTACTGCGCGAGGCCTTCGCCGATGCCCAGATCCTAGATCAGCCGATCGGGGATCATATGGGAGCTGTACCCCCAACCATCGGGACTGGCGAATCGATCGCCTCGATTATTCAGCGGCTGGATGGTTCGGGTGCGCTGCTCGTCGTCGATGCAGGTCAGCCGGTAGGGATTCTTACTCGCTCTGACCTCCTCGAATTCCTGGCCCACGATTCGAAATAGCAGGTAGAGGAGTTCGAATATGAAACTATTGGTAACCGGAGGAGCCGGCTATATCGGCAGTGTAGTGACTCACAAATTGGTCAATGCTGGTCACGAAGTAGTTGTCCTAGATGACCTCTCAACCGGCTATCGAGAGAATGTTCCAGCTCAGGCGGAGTTTCATCAGCTGTCCATTCATCAGGTGAGTCAACTCTTAACCCCAGGCTCCGGATTTGATGGCGTGCTCCACTTCGCGGCCAAGATCGAGGTCGCCGAATCGGTAAGGTACCCGGGACGGTTTTGGGAAACCAACATCAAGGGAACTCTCGCCCTTCTGGAGGCAATCGCCACCGCCGGGGTGAAGCGCCTCATCTTCTCTTCAACCGGATCGATGTATCGCGGTGTGGGATTGGAGAAGCTAACCGAGGAGGCCATGATCCGGCCCAACAATCCGTACGCCGCAACCAAGCTGGCGGTCGACCTGATGATTGCCGGTGAATGCGGTGCTTCATCATTGGGAGCAGCCAGCCTGCGTTACTTCAATGCTGCCGGAGCGGTCGATCGGCTGGGCGAACGGCACCAGCCAGAGAGCCATCTGATCCCGATCGCACTCCAGGCAGCAGCCGGAGAGAGAGAGAAGTTTCTTCTCTACGGCGATGACTACCCGACCCCGGACGGTACCTGCATCCGAGATTACATCCATATCGCCGATCTGGCCGATGCCCACCTGCTGGCACTCGCTGCGGTGCAACCGGGCGTTCACGAGATTTATAATCTAGGCAACGGTAACGGCTACAGCAATAAGCAAGTGATTGAGACGGTGAGAGAGGTCACCGGGCGAAAGTTCCCGATAATCATGGCGCCGCGTCGGGCGGGTGATCCGGCGGCCTGCGTCGCCTCCAGCGAGAAGGCACGACGCGAGCTGGGCTGGGTGCCGAAGCGACCTGCGCTGCGGGATATCATCGCCGATGCCTGGGAGTTCCAGCAGCGGAAGATTCTCGCGTGAAACAGATCCACGGCTGCGACATCCTGGTCGTCGGGGCCGGAATCGCGGGCATAACTGCTGCGCTCGAGCTGGCCC
>JBOHUW010000041.1:0-8973 GCA_050734895.1 Candidatus Dormibacteraceae bacterium
GTGCGGATAGAGGTATCCCACGGTTCATCGAGATCAAGCAGTGAGTGGCAACGCCTCGACTCGGATTCATCTGCGGGATAGCGGAGATGAGTGAGGTGGTGTAGGGATGGAGCGGTTGCCCACAGAGCTCAATAGTTTGAGCCCCCTCCACGCTCCGCCTCGGCCCGGAAAATCATCCACCCCTGAACCAGTCGGCGATATTCCAAGGGCCCAGGGAGGGGGCGGACAAGCCAGGATCGAAATTTCCGACTTTTGATCTCGATGCGCTCACCTTAGGGTATTGATAGAGTTCTATTGCTCCCTGGTATTTGAGCCACTCTTGTTGAATCTCCTTATAGTCGTCGATCCGTTGTCGGGGATCGAGCTCGGATTCAGCCGTCAGGAAGAGATCGTTGAGTCGCTTATCCGACCAGCGGCCGTAGTTCTGGCCGATCGGGGTAGCGATGGTGGGGATCTTGGAGATTAGGGCAAGGCTCGACCAACCGTCCGGATCGGGTTTGAAGGTAGATGTAAAGAGGGAGGCGTCGTACTGCCCCGAGGAGAGAATGCCCCCACCCTTGAAGGAGTTGAAGAGCTCTCCGCCGGAGTAATTGGCCGTGCTGACTTCCGCCCCAACCTTCTTCCAACCCGTGATTAGCAGCTCTTCCTCGGCGGCACGCTCCGGGCTGCCGCTGGTGGTGGAGAGAGTGAACTGGAGTCGACGTCCGGCCTTGCTTCTAATGCCGCCTGCGCCGCGCCGCCAGCCATCCTGATCAAGCAGCTGGTTGGTTCGGTTTAGATCGTAGTGGAAGGCAGGCAGGTGGGGGTCGTACCAGGGATCGAAGTCGGACGGATAGGGGGAGTTCATCACCTTCCCCAGGCCGCCGACCAGCAGCGATACCAGGGCCGCCTTATCCACCGACAATCCCAATGCCTGGCGGAGGGTGGGATCGTCCTTCCAGGGAGTCGGGTGGCCGCACTCCTGGGCGAAATGTTGAGCGGCGCAGTCGGTGGTGTTGTTGGCGGTGTTGAATAGCACCATCTCATCTCCCAGCTGGTCATCCACCTTGACCTGGTCACCGCTACCGCGGAGCGCGGGTAGATCGTTGGCGCTCATATCCAATGCCAGATCGCTATCCCCAGTGCCGAGGCCGTTGATCTGAGCAGCCTTATCGCCATAGATTTTATAGATCAGCTGATCCAGATAGGGGCGATGGGCAAAGTAGACGCTTCCTTTTCGCCCATCCAAATAGTGAGGATTGGGTTGCATTACCAGCTGGGCCGGGCTACCCGGAACGAAGCTCCGGGGCTCGTAAGGGCCGCTGGTCACCGTCGGCTTTCGGGTGAAGTAGGGATCCTGAGCCCATTGGCTGTGGGAAGTATGATCGAGCACATGCTTGGGCAGCACCGCGATTGGATTGCTCAGGTAAGGGGCGTAGAGGCCGTTCGACAACGGCTGGCTGAGCCCGCAGAAGCCCTTTGGATTGGGGCCAAAATGCCAAATCATCTCCGTCGGACTCTTGATCTCCATCGAGCTGATGTGGTCGTAGCCCACCGTGTCGTAGGCTCCGGTGGCCGGGTCGCAAATCGCTTCCCAGGTGAACTTAACATCCGCGGTGGTGAGGGACTGCCCATCCGACCAGCGAAGCCCCGATTTGAGTTGGATGGCTAGATCCATGTGTGTGTCATCGAGCTGCTTGAGCATTCCGTTCTGGAGGGTGGGAATTTCCGTTACCAGATCGGGAACTGGCTGATTGTCGGGGGCCAAGCCCCACAGCCTGGACCACAGGGCGTCGCTGGCCTGGGTCGAGGTGCCAGTCGGGTTGGCCAGGAGGTTGAGGTCGGTGAGCTGCCCCCAGTCGGAGTAAACCAGCTTGCCACCATAGATTCCCGGCTCCGCCCGATAAGAGGTGGGCTTGAGCAGGGTAATCGACGATGGAGGGCCGCCGCAGCCGGCCAGGAAAATCACCATCACCGCCACCCCCGCCATCTTTCCCGCCCAGCGCATCGAGCTAAGAATAGTCCCTTCTCCCAAGTGAGCTGAAAAAGTGTCGACTAAAGTCACCTGCTCGGATTCCTCCTATTTTTAGTGATTACATCCCTATCAGGGGGCAGGTTCATATCGTGGTGAGGATTTTTCCCGGCTGAACTGGTAATCTGCTTGAATATGGATGAAAAGACCAAACTTTCTCCGGAGCAATTGGCTTTGTTCAATGAACCGCAGATGGCGATGGTCACCACCCTGATGCCTGATGGTTCGCCACAAATCACCACGGTTTGGGTTGATACAGAGGGTGAAGATGTCTTGTTCAACACTGTCCATGGCCGGATGAAGACCAATAATTTAATTCGCGATCCTCGGGTAGCGGTGGCAGTGGTGGATCCCGAGCAGCCCTTAGAGCGATTCGTTAGCATTCGCGGATGGGCCGAGCTAATGGATGAGGGTGCGGATGAGCACATAAATCGTCTCTCTCAGAAATATCTGGGCAAAGATTTTCCCTGGTTCCGGCCGGGAGAACAGCGGGTTACAGTGAGAATTCATGCCCAACAGGTGGGCGGCAGAATCTGAGGATTAGCTCGATGTTGAATTTGGAGATTAAGTGATGATAAAAAACTCCAACTTCACTATTCGACCCGCTACTCGGCGGGATATGCCGGCAGTGGTCGGCATTTACAACTGGGCGATCAACCAAACCTTTGCCACCATCGATTCCGAACCGCTCTCTTTAGAAGAGGCTTCGGAGTGGTGGACGACTCATACCGATCAGAGCATTACCACCCTGGTCGCCGAGCAGGAGGGGGATGTGGTCGGATGGGTCCGACTGCTGCCCTGGCGGCAGCGAGGCTATGAAGTCGTCGAGGATCTGATTTACGTAGATCCGATCTACCAGCGCCACGGGGTGGGGCGAAGGCTGTTGAGTGAGGCGATCATTGCTGCGGGAGCGAGCGTTTGCCGCACCATGGTGGCCTCGGTAGCGGTAGATAATCAGACCGGTCTCAGGCTGCATTTGAATCTCGGCTTTGAGGTGGTGGGAACGATTCGCCACGCCGCCCACAAATTTGACCGCTGGATGGACATCACCCTCCTCCAACGGGAGATTTGAGCAGATAGCGGAGGAGGACGACATCCCCGATCGACCGGGCCTCGCTCAGCCGCATGCGATGGCCGGCATGGTGGGGAAAGATGCCATCATCGACGAATCGCGGGGCATGACTATCGCCGACAAAGAGGGGGGCGATCACCAGCTGGAGTTCATCAATCAACCCGGCCGTGAGAAATTGAGTGTGGATGTCCCGGCCTCCCTCCACCAGCAGCCGCTCAATGCCTCGATCCGCCAAGTCATTCAACATCATCAGTGGAGTTACGGTGTCACCCTTGGCGATTATGCAAGCAGTGGTGCCAAGCCGCTTGCGTAATGCATCCTCCGCTCGCCTGGGGCAGTAGATTAATTTGCGCACCTCTCCGGGGGAGAAGAAGTCAGAAGCCGGATCGAGATTGCCACTGTTGGTGATAGTGACTTTGATCGGAGTGGCGGGCTGCCCTCGGGATAGACGTTCGGCGCGGCGAGCCTTCGATCGAACCACCAGCCGGGGATTATCCTGCCGGATGGTATTGGCCCCGATCAAGATCGCATCACAGCTGGCACGCTCTCCATCGACCCGGTCCAGATCCATCTGGCTGGAGAGAAGTAAGCCACCAGGAGTGGCGTCGTCGATGTAGCCATCAACCGACATGGCACAGCTGGCTATAACGTAGGGGCGATAACGAACTATTCCCCCCTCCTAATAAACTCCCCAACTGGAGGGGGAGGAGAGGGGAGGGGAAGAGGGAGAGAGATTTTGGGGTGAGGAATTTTGGGGGAAGAGATTTTCCTTTTCAGGAGCTGGTGGGGGCAACGAAATAATGGAAGCGGTGGCAAATCCGGGGGGATAGACGGTGTGAATATCCTGCACCTTCTGCCACTGCCCGACCATCGAGGGAGCACGGAGGTTTTGCCCGGCGTTTTCGGCTCCGGCCGGGGCAAACTTTACCCCTCCCCCGTTAATACTGGTGCCCATTGGTTGATCAATCTGGTAAGCGGCCGTACGAAGGTGATCAGGGGTGATCTCTCCCTTCACCCGAGGCAAAACGTCGTGGAACAACGTCCAGCCGGCGACAAAGCCGGCCACCGCCGATAAACTCATCCGATCGGAGATCCGCTGGCTAGCATAAGCTGATTCAGCCCGCTTCAACAGCTGCTGGGCGGCTGGGGCCAGGGCCTTGGGGCTGACCTGGTCGTCCGGCTTATCGGCGGCGAACACTCCGATCGCCTCCTTGCCCAACTTTTTACCAAAATCCTCCATACAGAAGGCAGAGCTCGTCCCCACCGCGGCGCGAAGGGGAATTCCTCGCTGTCGCACTGCGCGCCAGATGGCAATGCCGTCGTCAAGGTAACTCACATCCCAGAGGTAGTCCGGGTGATCAGCGCTGATCCGTTGGGCGATAGCCGTCGGATCTACGGCGTTGGTCGAGTAACGAATTCGATCTACCACCGGTATTCCCAGCTGGTGAGCCAGCGCCTCCTCCCCATCGCCCACCGAACGCCCGTAGGTATCGTCGACGCTAACGATTACCGCCCGCGCCTGGGCCGGTTGGAGGTGATCGGCGGGGAGAAGGACGTCGTGAGTAAAGTGGACCGCGGTGTTGCCCAGGGTCATCCCGGTAGCCACGGTGCGGAAGACGTAATCACGGTGCTGGGTGACCAGGTCGGCGACAGCGCCACTCTCCCAATAGAGAACGTGGCGCTGATCGGCTCGCGCGGCGGCGGCTTCGGCGAGGGTGCTGCCGTAAGTCCCAAGAATTAGAGGCACGTGGTAGTTGTCAATCAAATTGTCTACCGCGGCCTTCGTCCCAGCGGGAGTTTGGACATCCTCAATTTGGAGCTGAATGTGCCGGTTTCCGAGCTCGGACGAGAGCAGGTGGAGTGCAGCCTGCACTCCACCCAACTCCTCCCGACCTCCCGACCCCTGAGAACCAGAGAGGGGATAGATCGCCCCGACAGTCAGAGGAGC
The DNA here is from genome assembly GCA_050734895.1 of Candidatus Dormibacteraceae bacterium. Lineage (GTDB taxonomy): Bacteria > Chloroflexota > Dormibacteria > Dormibacterales > Dormibacteraceae > JBOHUW01. The sequence continues at coordinate 5,032 of JBOHUW010000041.1, forward strand.
CGGCTGGTTAGAGCGAATCGCACAACCGGCAAGGAGGACTACAGCGAGCAGTCCCCCAACGAGCTTACTTCTCAATCGGGACTCGGATTGAACTGCCCCACTCGGTCCAGGAGCCATCGTAGTTGCGCACCGAGGGATAGCCCAGCAATTCGCTCAGCACGAACCAGCTGTGCGCGGAGCGCTCACCAATTCGGCAGTAGGCGATCACCTCCTGCTCGGGCTTGATTCCCTTGCCACCGTAAATCTGGCGCAGCTCTTCGGCGCTCTTGAAGCTGCCGTCCTCCTTAACCACACTGGCCCAGGGAACGTTGATCGCGGTTGGGATGTGCCCTCCTCGCTGGGCTCCCTCCTGGGGGAGGTTCTCGGGAGCCAACAGCTGGCCGGAATACTCACCCGGAGATCGGACATCGACCAATCCCACCTGACCAATCGACTTGAGTACGTCGTCTCGATAGGCGCGAAGCTCCTCCTTCGGCTGGGCCGGGAAGCGGTAGGTGGTGGGCTGGACCTTGGGTTCCTCGGTCACATAGGGACGTCCTTCTGCTTCCCACTTGACCCTTCCCCCATCAACCAGCTTGAGCTTCGAGGAATCGTGGCCGTAATACTGAAGCGCCCATAGGGCATAGGCAGCAAACCAGTTGTTGTTATCCCCGTAAAGCAGGATCGTTGTATCGGGGGTGACTCCACTCTGGCCCAACTTGGCGGCTAAATCTTCGGCAGAGGCGATATCCCGCTGTTGAGGATCCTGGAGATCGCGGCGCCAATCCCACCCTACCGCACCCGGAAGGTGCCCCTTGGCGTAGTTGGCCGGAGTGACATCAACCTCGATCAGTCGATGGTTGGGATCCTGACCGTGATCTGCTGCCCACTGGGTGTCAACCAGGGCTTTGGGGTTAGCATAACCATTGTTTTTCTCACTCATTCGAAAATTTCCTCACATTGTAGGGGCTAGGCTTGCCTCGCCCGATAAAGCTGGTCGTCTACCCATTCTTGGTGGCTAAAGTGACATCGTACCGAAACAATGAACCTAATTAAATACCATCTGAGCGAGTTGGCAACTTAATTAGGCGGACACCAGTTAGTGTTATTAACGATGAGTTCACAGCGCCGGCGCAATGTGGAACGTTCTCGGATCGAGGCAATGGCCAAGGAGGGAATTCCCTGGCAGCGGTGGGGGCCCTACCTCGGAGAGCGATCCTGGGGAACCCCGCGGGAGGATTACAGCCGGAGCGGAGACGCCTGGAGTTATTTTCCCCATGATCACGCTCGCTCTCGGGCTTATCGCTGGAGTGAGGATGGATTAGCCGGAATCAGCGATGATCAGCAGCTGCTCTGCCTGGCATTAGGGCTGTGGAACGGTCGAGATCCGATGTTGAAAGAACGCATCTTTGGGCTATCGCCTACTCAATCCAACCATGGAGAGGATGCCAAGGAGTATTGGTGGTACCTGGATGCCACTCCGACTTACTCCTGGATGCGATGGCGGTACATCTATCCCCAAATGGCCTTCCCCTATGTTCAGCTGGTTGAAGAGAGCCGTAAGCGAGGTCGAGGCGATGCGGCGCTGGAGTTGGCCGATACCGATGTTCTGCAGTCTGCCTATTGGGAGATCACCGCCGACTATGCCAAGGCTGATCCAGATGATCTGCTGCTTCGCATCACCATCGCCAACGTAGGCCGTGCGCCGGCCAGCATAGATGTTCTTCCCACTCTGTGGTTTAGGAATACCTGGAGTTGGGGGGATGATTTGCGGCGTCCAATCATCCGGGTAGAGGGCAAGCGTTTGATCGCCGAGCACCCGGAGCTGGGACGCCGGGTGCTAACGGCAAGCGGTTCTCCCGAGTTGCTCTGCTGTGAGAACGAAACCAATGAGAAGCGAATTCATGGGGTGCCCAATTCAACCCCAACTCCAAAGGATGGGATCAACGACTATGTAGTCCACGGCGCGCCCACGGTCAACACTGAAGGCAGTGGAACCAAAACCGCCGCTCGTTACCGAATTAAGCTGGCGGCGGGAGGTTTGTCTGAACTAAGGTTGCGGCTGGCCCCAGAGGCAAGAGGACTGGGTGATGATTTCGCTCGGGTATTCGAGCAACGAGCCGAGGAGGCCAACGCTTTTTTCGATACGCTAGCGCCCTCGGCAATGCCGCCAGCGGAAGCGCAAGTCGTTCGCCAAGCCTTCGCCGGAGTGCTTTGGAGTAAGCAGTTCTATCACTACGACGTAAAGCAGTGGTTGGAGGGCGACCCGGCCAGTCCAGCTCCTCCAGAGGAGCGAAAGCGAGGTCGTAACTCCGACTGGCCGAACTTCAAATCTAGCTCTATTTTAACGGTTCCAGATAAGTGGGAATATCCTTGGCCGAGCGGTTGGGAGAGTGCTTTCAGCAGCGTGGTTTTGGCTCGAGTCTGCCCAGAAGATGCCAAACAGCAGCTGCTGGGCCAACTCCAGGAATGGCATCTGAACCCGAGTGGCCAGTTGGCAGGCAACGAAGCGAGTCTCTCTCGCCTCACTCCACCAATTCAGGCTTGGGCCGCCCTCCGAGTTTCCGAGGCCGAGGATAAGCAAGACTTGGTATTTCTAGAACGAATTTGGCACAAACTCTTAGTCAACTTCACCTGGTGGGTTAACCAGGTTGAGGGGGTGGGCCCCGACATTTTGGCCGGCGGCGACTTCAACTTGGACGTGATGAATACCTTGGACAGCTCCCGATCCGAGGGTTATTTGGGACGTTTCGAGAGGCTCTCATGGTTGGCCATGTACTGCCTCAACATGCTCGAGCTGACCCTGACCCTGGCGGTGGGCAAGCCGGCTTATGAGGATATGGCCAGCCGCTTTCTGGAGTACTTCACCCTGCTCGCCAAGCTGCTCGAGGAGAAGGGAATTTGGGATGAGGACGACGGCTTCTACTATGACTTTCTGCGTCCCCCCAGCGGGGCTCAAATCCCACTCCGATTTCGCTCCATCGCCGGGTTGATTCCGCTTTTGGCCGTGACCGTGATTTCGACCCAGGTGCTGGATCGACTACCTAACTTTGCTCGTCGAATGGAGTTGACGATAGCCAACCAACTTATTGGCCATCAAAGTTTGGAGCATATCCGACACCAGGGACCGAACGGCTCTTATCTTCTCTCCGTGGTCAGCCCCCGACGGCTGCGTCGAATTCTCAAGGTAATGCTCGATGAGCAAGAATTCCTCTCCCCCCACGGCGTACGATCGCTCTCCAAGGCTCATCTTTCGCACCCCTTCGGATTCCGCTTTGGGGATACCGCCAATCGAGTTGATTACGAGCCAGGAGAATCACAGCTGGAAAGCGGGGATGGCAACTCCAACTGGCGAGGGCCAGTGTGGACCCCGATCAACTACCTCCTGATTGATAGGTTGAAGAGTTTTCACCAGCACTTGGGAGATGATTTTCTGATCGAATTCCCGGTCGGCTCGGGCCAGGAAACCTCCTTGCAGAACATTCGAATGGAATTAACCGATCGGCTGATTTCGATTTTCATGGCAGATCAAGAAGGAAAGCGACCTCTCTTCGGTGAGAATCCCCTCTTCCGCCGCCCAGCTTGGCGTGATCAACTGCTTTTCTACGAGTACTTCCATGGCGAAACCGGCTGTGGACTGGGCTCCTCCCATCAAACCGGTTGGAGCGCGCTGGTCGCCTGCCTGCTGATCAATCGAGCGGAGTATCGCGCCGAGGTTTGGAAGAAGCTAGATCGGGCGAAGGCGTCGGGCAGTTAGCGTCCCTATGGCTTGACGCGTTCCGCCGTTTATATTAAGATGCGGCTGTGTTAATTACTGCAGCCATTAGCTGCCTCATCGGAGTCATGTTGAGTGCGAATGGGATGATATTCCCGCATTCGGCGGAATCGGCGGCAGCAGTGGCCAACGCGGAGATGGCCGCGGATCACGAGAAGGCGTACAGCGTTGAATGGCAGTTACTAAGC
>JBOHUW010000042.1:0-8947 GCA_050734895.1 Candidatus Dormibacteraceae bacterium
CCGCCCACCTCCTGGGAGTAGGCGAGGGTGGTTTCATAGCGGTGATGACCGTCGGCTATTAGAAGCTGGCGGTCGGCCAACCCCGCGGTTATTGAAGCCAACCACTCTGGGTTGTCAATTCGATAGAGGTGATGCCGCTCATCCAGATAAGTAAAGATTTCCGGCTTATTCAATGGAGCCTGGGCGATCAGCGAGGCCAAACCCCTGGCTAGAAACCACAGCGGTTCATAACTGACGGCGCTGGCTCGAAATAGTTCCAAGCGATCCTCTTTCGGTTTGCGGTGGGTTCGCTCGTGGGGTAGGATGACCTGATCGGAATAAGGCTGAAGACGTACCACAGCAAGCAGATCCCGACGAACTCGCTGCTCAAAGTGAGTTTCATGGAGATACATCACCGGGGCCTCATCCTCGACTAGCACCCCAGACGATAACCACTGCCGAAAAAGCTCGCCGGAGCTCGAATAATCGCTCCCGGGACGCGTCAAACGAACTATATTGTACGGTGATTGCTCCCGGTAGGAATCGATCTGAGCCTGATTCAGAACGTCATAAGGAGGAGCTAAAAAGGGATCTAGATCGGATGCATAACGCACCGCTGGGAAGGGGCGAACATCAGCCAACTTTAATCAACACCATCTAATCATCCAACTCTAGATAGCGGAGGTCGGCCACCCCCGGTACGGCCTGAAGGTCGTTCATTACATCTTGATGTACCGCCTGATCGACGCTCAGAAACATAATCGCCTGCCGACTTGAAGCATCTCGACCCAACTGCATGGAGGCGATGTTGACCTGATGCTGACCCAGGATACTCCCCACCTGACCGACTACTCCCGGACGATCCTCATGTCGGGAAGCCAACCAGCGACCGGCCAAAACGAGATCTATCCGGAAACGACCGATCTGCATTGCTCGCGGCTCGCCGAGCAGCACGGTCCCGGACAACTCCTGTCCATCCACCCTAAGGGTGAGGACGTTATCGTAGCCGTGAGCGGCCACCGGAGTTCGACGCTCAGTCACCGTAAGGCAACGTTTGGTAGCCACCAGGCGAGCGTTGACCGGCGTGATTCGCTCCTCGACAAAGGGTTGGATCAAGCCTTGGATCGCCGCCGCAGCGAGGAGGGAACCCTCCCGTTCGGCCAACTCGCCGGCCAACTCTAACTCCAATGAGGAGACGCGGCCGCCGTAGAGCTGGACATAGAGCGAAGCCAAACGATGGCTGAGGGTGATGAAGGGGCGCTGGAAGGCCAGCTCCTCCGCCGAGATCGAGGGGGCGTTGATAGCAAAGCGAGGTGGTTCTCCCTCGAGTACCGCTAAAACCTCTTCCGCGACATCGAAGGCCACCGACTTCTGGGCCTCGGTGGTAGAGGCGGCGATGTGGGGGGTGGCAATAAAGTTGGGCAGATCCAAGAGAGGGCTGGCACCGAGCGGCTCCTGACCGAAGACATCGGCCGCAGCACCAGCCACCTGGCCCTGCCTTAACGCCTCAGCCAACGCCTCCTCATTGACAATTCCGCCTCGTGCCGCATTGATCAACCGCAACCCCGGCTTAGCCAACTCGAAAAGTCGGCCGTCAACCAGGTTCCGGGTGGCCTCCACCAGAGGGACGTGAACACTGACGAAGTCGGCTTGCCCAAAGAGCTCCTTCAGAGTAACCAGAGTAACCTTGAGCTGCTCGGCTCGCTCGGCAGTAATCGCCGGATCGAAGGAAATCACCTCCATCTCCAACCCCTGCGCCCGTTTGGCCACCTCCGAACCGATATTGCCCAAACCAAGGAGGCCAAGGACCTTGCCCCGAATCTCTACCCCGGTGTATTTCTTGCGCTCCCACTCGCCGCGTCGAATCGAGGCATCGGCCTGAGGGATATTCCGAGCCAACGCCATCAGCAGACCGATGGTGTGCTCGGCCGCGGCAATGATGTTGCCTCGCGGTGCGTTGACCACCAGAATTCCACGGCTGGTAGCGGCAGCAACATCGATGTTGTCGATCCCCACCCCGGCTCGGCCAACCACCTTGAGGCGATGGGCAGCTTCTAACAGTGGGGCAGTAACCTTGGTTTCGCTCCGCACCACCAGGGCGTCGAAGTCACCGATCATCTCCACCAACGCCGGCTCGGATTGTTTGGTTCGCACCTCGACTTCGGCCGACTTACGCAGCCGTTCAATCCCATCTTCGGCCAACGGGTCGGCAACCAAAATCCGAGGGAGCACCGCCGAGCTCATACCGCCACCAACGAGCGGGTCAAGGCGGCCACGCCAAGCCCCTGTTTGTCGCTTTGGCCACCCTCTCGAAGAGCTGCCTCGAGGCTCCACAGGACCTGCACCATATCCCCTTCACTCGCTGCTCCGAGGTGTCCGATTCGGATCACCTCTCCCTCCATTTTGCCCTGTCCTCCAGCTATAACCACTCCATACTGCTGGCGCAAACGAGTCAACAGCTGAGTCGCCTCGACACCGCTCGGAGGTCGCGCCGCAGTAACCACTGCTGATCTACTTCCCTCTCCCACCAAGAGTTGGAAGCCGAGGGCTTGAAGGCCATCAGCCACCGCATCGGCGAGTCGGCGGTGCCGCCGATAGACGTTCTCCAGACCCTCTTCAAAAAGCATCCGCAGGCCTTCCTGAACCCCATAAAAAACACTGACCGCCGGGGTGAAGACGGTGGAACCGCCCTGCTGAAATTTCCACGATCGCTGCCAATCAAAGTAGAAGCAAGAGTTCTTTACCGCCTGGGAACGAGCCAAGGCTCGTGGACTGAGGCTGAGAAAGGCAAGTCCGGGAGGGGCCATAAAGCCCTTCTGGCTGGCTGTAACCGCGACATCGATCCCCCACTGATCCACCTCGAACGGTATTGATCCGACCGAACTGACCCCATCTACCAGCACCATCTTCCCGGCTCGACGGCAGATTTCAGCCAGCTCGGGGAGAGGGTTGGTGACTCCGGTCGAGGTTTCGTTGTGGGTGATCAAAACCAGTTGAGCCTCGGGCTGGGCGGCCAAAACCTGCTCCAGATCGGCCGGTTCGATCGCTTGACCCCACTCCACCTCGAGCCGAGTAACCTCGGCTCCGTAGCCGGCGGCGATGGCCGCGAAGCGCTCACCGAAGCTGCCCCCGATGCAGGCTACTACCTGATCACCGGGGGAGATCAGATTGGCCAGCGCCGATTCCAGCCCACCGGTTCCCGAGGAGGTGTAAACCAACACCCGGTTTTCGGTTTTGAAGACCTTTCCAACCCCGGCGATCACCTCGTTCAGGAGATCGGCAAACTCCGGCCCCCGATGGTTGATCATCGGCCTGGCCATCGCCCGCACCACGCGGTCGGGAATAGGCGTCGGACCGGGAACGCGGAGCTGAGGCTGAAAGATCACCGACTAACGCTCGGCTCGCTCTGATCTCTGAAGATCGGCAGCATAAGGCAGGAGGGCGATATGGCGGGCTCGCTTGAGCGCCACGGTCAGCGTTCTTTGGTGGCGAGCGCAGGTGCCCGTAACTCGTCGGGGTAGGATTTTGGCTCGCTCCGATAGGAAGCGGCGGAGGCGGTTGACCTCCTTGTAGTCGATGTTGTCGAGATGTTCGACACAGAATGCACAGACTTTACGCCGGGAATGTTTACGTGGAGCACCACTTCGTTCAGATCTTCGTTCAGGTCGCTCAGGCATATTGGTTTCTCTATCTCCTATTCGGGCGAGGCAAGCCTAGCCCCTACATTTAAAAAGGGATCTCATCCGGATCAACGTCTCGGATCGGGGGTTCACCAGCCGCCACCGGCAGCGGAACGCTGGCCGCAGCTGAAGAGGCGCCATTCTCCCCCTCCGCATCAAACCCGCTCTGGGCATTGCGGGAATCGAGGAACTGGACGTCATTGGCGACCACCTCGGTTCGGTAACGCTTCTGCCCGTCCTGTCCATCCCACGATCTGGTCTGCAGACGCCCTTCGACGTAGATCTGGGATCCCTTCCGGGTGTACTGGGCAACGATCTCGGCCAATTTACGCTTGCCGATGTTCCAGCACACGATATCGTGAAAGTCGGTCATCTCCTTCCGCTCTCCCTCAGCGCCGCTGAAGTAGCGGTTGGTGGCCAGCCCAAATGAGGTTACCGGCTGGCCGCTCGGGGTGTAACGCATCTCTGGATCTCGGGTTAGGCGACCTATCAGCATCACCTTATTCAGACTCATCTTTATTCCTCCTCAGGATCCACCTCTACCGGGTCGGCGGCCACCGCAGTAGCTGCGGCAAGGGCAGGCTCGGCCGAATCTGCCCGCTCCTCCTCTTTAGTTTGAGCGGGTTCCGCGCCATCTTTACGGATGATCAGCTGCCGAAAGACCGATTCGGAAATCTTCAAGCTGGATTCCAACTCCGGCACCTGTTCCGGCTCCAATTCAAAATCAGTCAGGACGTAATAGCCCTCGCTCCGGCTTCCGACCTCGAAGGCCAACTTGCGACGGCCCCAGATATCTCGCTTTCTCACCTTCCCGCCCAAGTTGACGATCAGGCTCTCGACCTCTGCGGCGGAATCACCCAGCTGGGCTTCGTCCAGGTCAGGCCGGAGGATAAAAAGAATTTCGTAGTCTCTAAGCACGCTCAATGGCTCCTTCGGATAGGGTATGACTCGACTTGCTTAATTTGCAACCGAGCCGGAAGGGATCGCTGCTATTGTAACCAAATGCAATGATCTCCGGCAACGAGACATCTGATCAATTGCTCACAATGGTCGAAGTGGAAGAAAAAACATTGGATGTCCTTCAGCTAACCGGAATGGTTTTTTATGGTCGTCATGGAGCCCTGCCGGCGGAGCGCGAGTTGGGCCAGCGCTTCACTGTGGACGTCGAACTTAAGGCCGATCTCAGCCAAGCTCGGCACAGCGACCTTCTCGGCGACACCATCAACTACAGCCACGCTTACCAAATTGTTCAGCAAGTCGTGGAGGGAGAGCCCTGCGATCTTCTAGAAGCGGTGGCGCAGCGAATTGGCCAACAGTTGGTCAAGTTGGAGCGAGTCGAAGAAGCCACGATTAGGGTGCACAAGCGTCCGCCCAAGCCAGGAGAGTTCCATGACTTTGCGGTTCAAATCACCATCGAGGCCAAGCGCTAAATGAGGCTGCTCTATCTGGATTGTCCCTCGGGCATCTCCGGGGATATGACCCTCGGGGCACTGCTTGATCTGGGGGCCGATCCCAAACTTCTTGAATCCACCCGGGCGGCGCTCGGCTTGAGTGAGGAGGTCCAGATCAACCATCACCACGATGAGCGCGGCCACTTAGGCGGAACCCGAGTCCTGGTGAAGTGGCAGGAGGGGCCCCATCGCAACGTCCCCGAATTGAAGCGCACTGTCGCCCAGGCCCCCCTTCCCGAGCGGGTCAAGCAGCGCACGTTGACAGCTATCGAGCTGATCGGAGGGGCGGAATCGAAGGTCCATGGACGGCCGCTTGAGGAGCTTCACCTCCACGAATTGGGCGGCGCCGACACCCTGATCGATCTAGTCGGCTCATTCTGGTTGCTCGAATCGTTGGCCGTAGAAAGCATCTACGCCTCCCCCTTACCGGCCCCCCAAGCTCCCCACTCTGCCCCCGCCACCCTACGCATCCTGGCCGGCAGCGGGGCCGTCCTGCAGCCCGATTCTCGGTCTCGGGAATTGGTCACCCCAACCGGAGCGGCCATTCTCTCAACCGTTGCCCATTTCGAACGGCCGGCCATGCAGCTGACCTCGATCGGCTACGGCTTGGGGCAGTGTTCCGATTCAGGCAATGCGCTCGGCGCCTGGCTAGGTGAGGCGGTGGAGGAGGCCGCCACCGTGCGGGTGATCGAAACCAACCTCGATGACATGCCAGGCAACCAGCTGGCCGCACTCAGCGAAGATCTACTCGCCGCCGGCGCACTCGATGTCTCGATAACTCCAATTCTGATGAAGAAGGGTCGCCCCGGTCATCTAGTCACCGTACTGGCCGATTTGGAACGCGCCCAGCTCCTGGCCATGCTGCTGCTCGCCGGCAGCAGCAGCTTCGGCGTACGCATCACCACCGCCGAACGGCTGCTCGCCGGGCGGCGCTTGGTGAATGTGGAAATCCCCCAGGGCGAAGTTCAGGTCAAGCTTAAAGAGCTCGGCGGTCAAGTGGTAGAGGTGGCGCCGGAATTTGAAATCTGCCGGCGATTGGGCGGCGATCTTCGCCAGGTGATGAACGCGGCGAGTATTGCAGCTCGAGCGGAGTTGAAACTGTGATCACGAATCACCGATGGACCGAACCGCAACGTTAGCGCCCCCGCTGAGCTATGCCGAGGCACTGAATTATGTCAGTGACCTGGCTCGCTTTGGGGCTAAGTTAGGTTTGGAGCGAAGCCAAGCGATCATGGCAGCTCTGGGCAACCCCGGAGTAGGTAAACGTGGCGCCCTGATCGCCGGCACCAACGGGAAGGGCTCAACTGCCGCCTTCCTTGCCGCCATCCTCCGAACGGCCGGCCTCTCCACCGGCACTACCCCCAGCCCCCACCTTCTCTCCTATCGGGAGCGAATTCAGATCAATGATCAACCGATTGGGGAGGAAGATTTTGCCGCCGCGCTGACCGCGGCGCAGCCGGCTATGGAAAAGGTTACCGCACAGCTTGGTCCATCGACTCAATTCGAACTGCTGACCGGCTTGGCCCTCGCCTGGCTCGCCCCCCGAGCCGATCGATTGGTGATCGAAGTCGGCCTAGGCGGCCGACTGGACTCCACCAATGTGCTCGATTTCGGTCTGGCAGTGATCACCAACGTAGATCTCGACCATCAATCCATCTTGGGTTCAAGCGTTCGTCAGATCGCCTATGAGAAGGCGGGGATTATTAAGCCCGGTAACTTGGTTATTACCGGGGCCAGAGGCGAGGCGTTGGAGGTGATCGAAACTCGCGCCACCGAGCTAGGCTGCCAGCTCTGGCGGCTGGGGCAAGAGATTCACCTCTCGGCTCAATCGCGAGGATGGGAGGGGTCGGAGGTGGACGTGGAAGGGCCGGGATTCGCCTATCGAGGGCTGCGCCTCAGATTAGTCGGCAGCTGGCAGCCGGAAAATGCGGCGCTGGCGGTAGCTGCCGCCCATGCCCTCGGCGATGCCACCGAGAGTTCGGTGCGAGAGGGATTGATTACGGCTAATTGGCCGGGGCGGATGCAACGTTTGGGCTCGAACCTGCTCCTGGACGGAGCCCACAACCCGGCCGCCTTGCGCCGGGTTGTTCCAGAGGTGAAGCAGTTGGCCGGAGAGCAAGCGATCACCCTGCTGCTCGGAGCGACGGCGAATAAGGAGTTGCCCCCGATGCTGGCCGAGCTGCACCGGCTGAATCCGAGCCGGGTTATCTGCACCGCTGCCTCTAGCGCTAGGGAGCGGGTTCTCTCGGCGGAGCAGCTAGCCGATCAATGGGGGCAAGGGGCAATCGCCTGCCCCTCCGCCGCTGCTGCCCTGGAGATGGCCCAGGCAGGGATTGACGATAGCGGCTTAATCTTCGTCTCCGGTTCGCTCTACCTGGTCGGCGAGGTTTTGGGCTTGGTGGAACGTTGAGCATGCGCTAACCGGGGCTACCTCAATCAGATGTGTCTGAGCTGGCCGAAGAGTCAATCCGACACGCTAATGAACCACCAGGAAGACGACGGCGGAATTTGACAATGGTCAAGTATCCCGCAGCGGAGAACCAACGAACGATCGGCGCATCCATAATGGCACCAACGAATTTCCACACACCGCCGATCGCCATCAACGCCCGGGCAATTCCACGAGCACCGCGCCATGGACGACCGCTGGTGTCGATCCAGTACGCAGCGCTCGACGCATCCCGTTCCGTGAGTCCGTGCTCCGCTAGATTATCCATCGACTGACTCGCAATGATTCTTGTCGACCGCGGTACTCGATGTCCCACCCACATTGCACAAAGTGAACAAAATGAGCAGTCCCCGTCGTAAATGAGCAGCTGCTCAAAGTGAGCCGTGTCAGATTCTGCCGAACTATCCGTTGCGTCGATATTCATTCTTGCGACACCGCTTCGCGTGTTGTCTCCATCTGCTCCGCTCGTTGTTTCAAGTACTCATTTCGAACGCGCATTAGTTGCTTAAGGTGACGTGTCATAAAAAGCGCATCAACGATGCGACCAGCGATACCCCACGGCGACCGGAAACGAAACACTTCAGACATCACCGTTTGGCCGTCGCGAGCGGTCATGAAATCAAAGTCATGGCTGTGACTGGCGAACGGACCGCTGATCATTGCTACGACAAACCGCTGAGGGCGGTCAAATTCTACGATGTGCGAAGTGAGCCGATGACGCATGCCGAAATGCTTGGCCTCCCACGTCACCTCATCTCCCAATTCCAATAGCCCCGTTGTCCTTCCAGCAACTGCACGCTCTTGCGTATAAGCAACCGATTCCGAGTGCAAGTCCACGCTCCGCGCCAGATCAAAGCACATTTCGATAGGCGCTTGAATTACAGTCTTTAGCTCGAACATCGACATGTCCCAACAATACTTGGGATATCCCAAGTATTGTTGGGATCCTACGATCTCGGTTAGCTCTCTGATGTTTACCGGTTACCCCATCTTTGGATGGCATTGTTAATTGCCATGAAGTCAAGGCGTCTCGAAATGGTATTGTCGAACTATGAAATGCAGAATCGACAAGGGTGGACGCTTGGTGCTACCCAAGCGCGTCCGAGACGAGTTGGATCTAGCACCAGGCCAGGAGTTAAATGTCCAAGTCGAGCACGGTAAGGCCGTTATTGAGCCTACCGTAGCGTCCTGGCATGTCGAACAGCGTGGTCGAGTGAGTGTGCTGGTGCCAGATGGGCCTGTGCCTCAGCTGACCGATGCCGAGGTCCGGGAAGCAATCGAGATGGGGCGTTCCCCGGAGGTTCGGTGGGCAGAACAATGATGACGCTGGACAGCAGCGTGGTTATTCCAACGCTCGACAGTACTCATGAGTCTCATGAGTACTGTCG
>JBOHUW010000043.1:0-8705 GCA_050734895.1 Candidatus Dormibacteraceae bacterium
GCCCTGTATCTCCTGGAGGCAGGAGATCCGCTTCTTCTACTGGAGAGGGAACTCCTGGAATGAAAACTCTCTTTGGGAGTGATTTTGGTGTTCCCTATCAAGATGATCCAGACTCTCCATTTCAGACCGCAACGGAGGATGCATTGATTCAATTTATGAGAGGACCTGAGGGAGAAGAGATGCTCAAAGGTGACAAGGGGACTCAATTGGCAGCGATGGCGATGGGAGGAGATCCTAAGATTGCAGCCGAGATGGCTCAGGGGATGAATATCGAGCAAAGAAAAGGATTTATCAGCAATGTAATAGCGGGTAAGAGTTATGCAAGCCCTGGTGTTCGAGAGAACCTCAAGGAGGACCTGTATTCCCAATTTATGGCCAGCGGTACAGAAACAGAAAGCGTAGTGACTAGGAGTTACGCTAGTCTCAGTACCTCCCCGGATGTCCTACCTGTCATGGATTCAATCTGGGAATCGGAGCCCTGGAACCCAAAGCCGGAGGTCAAAAAGGAAGAGCCCAAGCCTCCCGGAGAGGACGCTGCTTATCTATAACAGCCTAAAACAGTCCCACTAAAAAACAAATAAGGAGGCGATAAAAATGCGGATAGTTAAGGTCCCGATGGCGGTGGATGCCAAGGTTAAGATTCCAGTTGGGCCGATCAACCTGCCGATCCGGGCGGTGCTGATGTTGATTATCGCCATGCCCGGGGCCTACTTCTCCCTGACTAGCCTGGATGGAACTATTCGCTTCGTCGTGCCAATCCTCCTCCTCTCTACCGCCGCGATGATCGCCTTTCCGGAGAAGGAGGGGGTGTGGATCGCCACCTTCGGCCTCTTCCGGCTGATCAACGGTTTGCTGCCGCGGGTGATTCGGGGTGGTCGAGTGGCTCGGAGTCGGGTGCGTCAGATCGGCGATGGGATGCGGGTCGGCCGCCTCCGTTACCCGATTCCACTCCCGCCACCGTTCAATCGATGGAGCAAACTCCCCCGGATTACCCACGCCGACCATGGCCTGCTTTGCCGGGAGCCGGGCGGTTGGTGTGCGGTACTCACCCTAGTTGGTCCGGAGAGTGCGCCGCACACCGATCACTACGCGAATTGGTGTCAGAAGGTGGTCGAGTGGCTGCTAGCCATCGAGTGCCCCTCTCAAGTCATGGCGCGCACCGTACGCTACGATCGGGTGGAGGTCGAAGCTACCTACGAGGCTCACTGTGCGGTGCTGAATACCCGCCTCGGTCAGTTCGAGCGGCGGCTTTCCGGGGATGTGGCTGATCGGACCATGGTGGTCGAGCACCACGTGGTTCTTCTCCCTGGTATGGCGGCCAAGGATGGAGTTCCGCTGGCTAATGATTTGATGCGCTTGGGTCAGGCCTTGGACGTTGGTCGCTCGGAGGCGGAGCGGGCGTTGCAGTCGGCTCTACGGCTGGCTTCCACCTTCGGTGTGGAGGTAGAGGCAGCCGAGCCGGGGGCAATTGCCGTTCTGGCTCAGGACACGGTGCTGGGAACTCGAGAGGCGGTTAACTGCCAGGGACTTACCTTCATGAGCGGGCGATATCACGGCTACCTCGGTTTGATCGCTTTGCCGCCTAAACTGATGACTGGCAGCGTGATCACGGCGATGATGCGGGCGCGCTGCCAGGCTCTGATAAGCATGCATCTGATGCCGGTGGATGTGGCCACTGCCCGGAGCGAGCTGGATAAGCAGCGCCAGGCCTTCTCCTACGCCAGCAAACACAGCAACGATGTCGATGTTCGGATGATGACCGCGGACACTGAATCTCTGATTGCCGCACTGGCCGGCCGCCAGGTGCAGGCGATACGCATTGGGCTGATGATGAGTGTCAGCGGAGCCACTCCGGAGGAGTGTCGCGATGCTCTTGATCGGCTGCATGCGGCACTGGCCGGGGAGGGGTTGCGCTCGGTGCGGATTACCACTCCGGGGATGGTCGCCGCGGCTAGCACCACACCGGGCGGCACCCCGCTGCGTCGGACGCTGATCATGACCACCGACGGGGTAGCCCACTGCCTGCTCCCGGCGATGGGAACTCCCTTCGGCGATACTGCCCAGCCTTTGCTGGGGGTGAACTCGGCGACCGGTGCTCCGGTCTACCTCGACGTTTTCCAGCGGGCCAACCACAATGCGGTCATCGTCGGGACCTCCGGAGCCGGAAAGAGTGTCAGCTGTAAGACGCTCCTGCTCCGTCACATAGCACAGGGGGCGCGGGCGATCGTGATCGATCCTGATTCCGAGTACGGACCGGTGTTGAGAGCCCTCAACGGCCAGTATGTGGAGCTGGGCAAGGCCAGCAGTAACGTACTGGCGATTGCCGAGACCACCTCGCCCGACGAGGGAGCGGGGATGATTCTACCGGTGCTCTCGGTGATGGGTGGGGAGGAGGTCGGCTACAAGGATGGACGACCGATTCGTCGCCTCCACGACGCCGACAAGGCATGGCTCCACGAGGAGCTGGTCTACTTCTTCTCGACCTGGCGACGCTTCCGGCCGGGCGAGGAGGCGGTGCTGACCAACCTGGTTGAGCACCTGATGAACGACGCCCCGACTCGCTGTACCAGCGATGCCCAGCGCGAACGCTGCCGGGATATCGCCTTCCGGCTGCGCGGCTACACCCAGGGCAGCCGGGCCCGAATCTTCGACCGGCCGAGCAGTTTCAGCCTGGACCATCCGGTGATGGGGATCGGATTGCGCGAGCTCTCGCTCCAGTTCCGCGCCGATATCACCCCGGCGATGGCGGTGGTGCTGACTCGGATTCTGGAGCAGTTGGGCCGTCGCCAGGGTCGGCTGGTGGTGCTGGTTGATGAGGCCCACCGGGTGACCTCCGACCCCGACGCCAGCCAGGTGCTCGACCAGCTGGTCCGGCAGGCCCGTAAGTACGGGGCCGGGGTGTGGATGGCCAGCCAGGCGGTGGACGACTTCGTCCGCACCGACTTGGGCAAGGTGTTGGCGGCGACCGCGGCGACCAAGCTGATCTTGGGGATTGAACAGACGGTGGCCGAGGAGGCAAAGGCGGCCTTCGGTATCGCCGACCATGAGATGAGCTGCCTGACCCCACGCTTCGTGCCCGGCCAGGGGGTGCTGATCTCCGGCGCCGAGCGGGCGGTGGTCCAGGTGCTGCCCGGTGACCACCTGATGCCGTTGGTCAACACCACTTTCGTCGCGGCTAGCTGAGCAGGAGTATTCAGGGGAGGGTGAGTGATGCGAAGTTGGTGTTGCGGATGTTTGGCGCTAGCCGTGCTGCTCCTCGCCTCCGGCTGCGAGACGCCACCTGAGCCGGGTGGAGTGGGAAATACCGATCCTAACAGCTCCGGCTCAGCCACTCAATCGGCTACCACCTGTAGCGCTCAACCGGGTAGTCAGTCGGCCAATGATCTGAAGCCGGCGGCGGATTTTATGATCGGAGCGCTCCAGGATAACCATAAGACATCGAGCGATGTTAATAGCGAGCTGCTCGTGAAGATTGCCCAAGCCGCCACTACCTCCGGGCAGACCAATGCCACTACCGGAGCCCAGGGAGGGGTTGGTTTTCTGCATTTCAATCCGACTAATTGGGACCAGATTGCCGAGACGGCATCCGGTGAAAGCGATATTAAGGAGGGATTTACACCGGTGGGCCAGATTAAGCGGCCCGCCCCTTGCAATCCAGAAGATGCGTTAATGCTCGCCGCTGATGCGCTAATCAATTCGGAGCAGGGTGGACAGGATCTGTGTGGGGCGGCGAGATACGTCTTTGTCGAGGCGATTGCCACGGCAGTGGTGCCCAACTGTCAGCCCTCCGGGAGCACAGCGAATGGAGCTGGCCAGGCCAGTCCAACGGCCGGCTGCACATCGCCCGCTCCTGGTGGCCCTGCTGCGGCTGCTCCAGTTGCTGCAGTTAACTCGAAGCTGACTCTGGGAGAGACCTTTACTCCAGAGACTTGTCTAACACGTCCTTCTGGGTTGACAGCAGAGCAGATAACTGCCTTTCTAAAGAAGAAAGGGGCAAGTTTGGCTCTCACTCAGGCCGCCTCTGCCTTTATCCAGGCGGAACAGAGTTCCGGTGTCAACGCTCAGTATCTGGTGGCTCACGCCTGCGAGGAGAGCACCTGTGGGAACTCTCAAATTGCCAAAGAGAAGAACAACTATTTCGGCTATGGGGCCGCTGACAGCTGTCCGGGTACCTGCTCAGGGCAATTTGCCAATGCCACCGCGGCGATCCTATTCGAGGCTCAGTACGTCAAGCGGGATTATCTGACTCCGGGAGGTCAATTCTTCAACGGCCCGACGCTGGCCGGGATGAATAAGAAATACGCCTCTGATCAGGGCTGGGCGGGCAAGATCGCGGCCATCGCCAACGACTTGGGCAGCAGCGCAGGCAAGGCGGCAGCTGCCGCTTAATTGGGCATCATCCGCTCATGCCCTACTGTCCGTGCCGGGTCCGTTTTTTCGGGCGACGATAGAAACATCATGAAGGGATATGTACGGGGTAATTTGAGAAAGAAATGGACATTTTGGTTGATAGCTCTGGCGTTGAGCGGGGCGGTGTTGGTCTTGACCACGGGCTGTGATCAGACGGCGATGTTGGCCGCAGAGAAGGCGGCCGAGGCGCCGAGCACGAGTGGAACATCTGGTTCGGGCGGGGCGACGGGGGCGGGTGGGGCGACGGTAACTACCGGCGCGGTGCCCGATGGCAGCTGTCCAGCCGGGGGCAGCGGTAAGTCTGGCCTGCCTCCAGGAACAGCACCAGGTACTGATCAAGTTGCCAAGTTGCCGCAAACCCCTGCTCAGATAGCTGTTCAGTGTGCTCTCTCCAAGAAGGGTGCCCAGTATGAGTATGGAGCAGTTGGTCCAAATACATTTGATTGCTCTGGGCTAGTGCTATGGGCCTACAAGCAGGCCGGCCTTACTCTTCCTCGAGTCGCCAATGACCAGGCCAAGGCGGGGAGTCCAGTCGCTAAGGATCAAATCCAGCCGGGAGATTTGATCCCCAACGAACTGCAAGGTGGGGTGTACCAGCACATCGTTATGGCTATCGGTGACGGAAAAGGGCTCGCGGTGCAGGCCCCACATACTGGTGCTGTGGTGGAAACCACCCCTCTGGCACCCTTCCTGGCTACCAATGGGAACAACATCCGTCGTATCTCCGGTCCCAGCAACAACACCCCTCCGGAGGCAAAATGAGCCAGCAACAATCTTCCTCCACCGCTTCCAGCACGCTCTCGATTACCGAGATGATCATCTTCGGAGGCATCCTCGCCTTCTGGGTGATCGGCGGTTTGATGCTTGCAGTGGCCGCGGTGTTAGCCGGCGGTCACCCGAACAACCCCTTCGGCTGGCCAGTATTGGCGGTCGGCAACATGTTCTCGGGGCAAGAGCTACGGCCGTGGGAATGGGTAGGGGCTTCCTACATTACTTCCCCGCTCTTCTTCTGGGGACTCGTTATCGCCCAGATCGCCCTCTCTGGAGTTCCGGCCATCCTGACTTACGGCAAGTGGCGGGGGGTGTTGCCTAACACCATAACCTCACACAAAACCCCCAATGCCTCGGGTTGGGGAAAGGCATGGGATAAGCAGATTCGCAAGCTGATCGTCACCAAAATTGGTGAGGCGGGGCGGGTGATACTGGGGTGGCGGGGGCGTCTGCTGTTGGCCACCGAGCCGGGCGCCTCGATGCTGATCTTCGGCCCCACCCAGAGCGGGAAGACGGCGGGCATCTGCATCCCGGCGATTTTGGAATGGACCGGGCCGATTCTCTCGATCTCGATCAAGCGCGACCTGGTCGATACCACTGCCGGCTACCGGCAGCGGAAGGGAAAGGTGCTCATCTATGATCCCTCGGGGGTGACCGATTTGCCCTGTATGAAGTTCTCTCCTCACTTCTTCTGTCAGGACTTCGAGACTGCCTGGAAGATCGGTAACTGGCTCTCCGGGGTGATCGACCGAGGTAAGTCGCGCGGTGATTCCGACTGGGGTCACTGGCGAGATGCCGCCCACCGCCTCCTCGCCGTCGCCTTCTACGCCGGGGCCAACCTGGGGGCACCGATGTCCGAGGTTCGCTCCTGGATCGACGATGGCAGTGGGGAGTCGCTGCGCCATGCGCTGAGTCTGATTCCCGACTGCGATCAGACTGCGATCGAGGTCTATCAAAGTGTTCAGCAGAGGCCAGAGCGAGAGCGCGGCTCCTGTTACAGCACCACCCAGCGTATTGTTTCGGTGTTCATGGAGCGGAAGGTAGCCGCCTCCGCGGAGAGTAACGAGTTCAATCCGAGGGACTTCCTGCTCGACGGTGAAAATACCCTCTACCTGGTGGCTCCTCTGGAGGATCAAGATCGGTTGGCGATACTCTTTGTGGCAGTGATTCAGATCCTGCTGGATACTACCGCTGAGATCGCCCAATCCAGCCCTTCTGGCAAGATTCCCCAACGTCTCCTCCTAGTCATGGATGAGTTGGCGAACACCGCCCCAATCGAAAAGTTGCCCAACTACCTTTCGACCGGCTTCTCGCAGGGGATCAGTGTAATAGCGGTTTTTCAGGATATGGCCCAGATCCGGGATCGCTATCAGGAGCGGACTGAGACCATTATCAACAACAGCCGAGCCAAGCTGTTTTTGAGTGGTATTGGAGATATGCAAACTCTGGAGACGGCCGAAAAGTTGGTCGGGGAGGAGAAATATAAGGAGAAGAAATGGAGCATCGATCACCAAGGTCATCGGAGTAACAACTACAGCATTGAGCGTCGGCGTATGGCTCCGGCCTACATAGTTCGGGAGCTGGCCCCGATGACCGGATTGTTGCTCTACCACTACCTCAAACCCCAGATGCTCGGCCTGCGGCCGTGGTTCAAAAACCGGATCTTGCAGCAGAAGGCGGCGATTCCATTTATTCCCGGCGCGATGCGAGTGGTCGCCTGAGGCGGTGATGAATCCGCTCTCCGAACTCGATCAGGCCCTGGCCGAAGCGGCCTACGAAAGCCGCCGAGAAGCTGATTTCCGCCGGATGTTGCCGGAGAGCGATCTCTACGTGCTCGGTGAAGAGGGGGAGGAGGTAGCCCTTGGGCGGCGGGAGTTGAAGTTGATTCATCACACCTTTGGTAGCATGACCTATCTCTCTGCCTACACTTCACTGAATCGGCTGCAGATGGTAGCGTTTGGCCTTCCCTACCTGGTGGTTCAGGGAGCGGCGGTTTTTGCCGCGGTCAGCCCTGGAGTTCACCTGGCCCTCAACCTGGGCGGCTGGCCGAATCGGATCTTTACCGATCGAGAGGCGGCCGAGCTCGCCGCCGCCTGGCGAGAGTCAGGATCTCTGAAATGAGACTACCCGATAAAGTGCGGGGCTGAATCATGGGGAAGGAGAGGGTTAGAGAGGGCGGGAAGGTTCCAACCGATCTGGGAGCGGGCAAGCCCGAGATTCGGCGGGTGGAGGTGGAGCAGAGCGCGATAAGGGGTAGGGGGGTGACGCTATTATTGCCTCCGCCAAAAAAGCTGCCCGAGAAGTAAGAGGTAACCCTGATCAGCTAAATGGCGCAAACTGTTGGCAACAACCCCTCCGCCTCTGGTCAATTCTGGTCATTTTTAATGATCCCTTGATAAATGCTTTTAGCTAAACTCCAGCTTGTTCCAAGCGATCAACGCCAGTCGCAATTAAACGATTTATCAGGGTTTGGTAGCGAACTCCCCGTCGCTCCGCTTCCCGCTTAGTCCGATTCAGCAGGCCCGCTGGTATTCGAATCGAAATTGGAGTGCTAACCGGCCGGAGCGAACACACCATCTCTTCCTCAAATTCCTCCTGCGACATCTGGTCGTAGGGATCTTCATGAAACTCTTTTAGTTCAGTGTTTGTAATCAATTCCAACTCTCCTTAAAAATTTCTGACCTACCTCTCGAGCATGAAATGGGTATCGTTGGTCTGCCCACTTCTTCCAGGCAATGAGAATCCACCGGCCATCCTTAATTCGAGCGATAGTTACCCTATTGCCTCGTTTACTATCTTCATAGTCTCTTCGTTCAGAATCGTTCAGTACCTCCTCGATGTCACTGGGCTTTATGTCCCGCTCTGGGTGATCATCTCCAAGATGTTTCAAGTTATAGGAATCCCAGAGGATGCCTATAACTTCATCATCTGATCCTCTAAGTGGGACAAAGCGCTGAACCTGAACATCATCATCTTTAAATGACACGACTCTTGTTCATACTATAAGTATATACTACGAAACCAGCGTAGCGTCGAAAAGAGTCCATGTCAGGGGCGGGTCCTCCAAAATCCGATCAACAGCCAGACGAATCAATTCCGCACAATGTAGCTGGGTAAATCGTCTCAACGCCCGATCGCGATCGGCACCGGGGTGATACCTCCGGGTAGCCGAATTTCAACCGTTTGACCATCCTCATAGCGGCGCTTCCAGACACCGGGTTGGGCGCTGTCCTGGGCTGAGAAGAGCTCGGTTCCGAGTTGGAAGCGGCAGCTCTCGCTTTTTCTATCCTCGGCCAGGAGACAGCGACCGAGCATATTCTCTCCGTGAAGCTTGGTCGAGCCGCCCGCCACTATTTGGCCTGAGGTTGGTTCGATGACCACCGCTCCGGCCTCCCCAGCGTAAGTTCCTATGCCTTGGGGGGGGAGAAGGATGGCTCCGATGTGGTAGCCCTGGCTATCGATTTGGACGTTGACCGGTGGCTGGATGCTGCCCAGCACTCCTCCCCCGACCGCGCTCGCCACCC
>JBOHUW010000044.1:0-8662 GCA_050734895.1 Candidatus Dormibacteraceae bacterium
CTTTTCTGTAGCGCGGCTTGCAGCCTGGGATGCTCGCCGAGTAGTTCTAACTGCCAAGGGTGGGTGGGCAACAATCGGTAGCCTTCGGGGAGCTCGGAGTTCATCCGATCCAACCTGATCAGCTCGCCGCCATCACCTAACTCCGCCTCGTCAATTAAATCCTCTCTTACCGCCAGATGATGCATTTCAAAGCTGGCGTGAGCCTCCGGTGCGAAGGCCAGCCAGCTGCTCGGCTCGCCTGCTCTGGCCTTCGGCATGGGATGAAAACGATGACCAGCAATTAGGGCCTGCTCGGATTCCAGATATTCGTCACCATGAGGACGTCTCCCTTGTCGAGCGGCTAGTAACGCCCTAATCGCAGCGTGACTATCTTCCACCTGCTGCACAAATTCTGAGTTGATGGTGTCAGGTGTCAAGAGCCATCTCCTGGGATGTAAGTTCAGCCAGCCGTCGCCAGCTCAGCGGTTTCCAGTTCCCATCGCTCAGCTCTTCGACCGGTCCGGCCAAGCGATGACTGGGTCCGACTGGCAGTTGGCTTAACCTTGCCCGGAGTTCTCGATCGAGGCCAGCCAACTGGATGGTCAGGTACAATTCTCCAGCCTCAAATTTTTTCTCAGCGTTGGCCAGCTCACGAACCAGGCAGTTGAATAGGGCATGGGCAGTCGCCAAATCGGCAGTTGAAGGCATTAATTCACACTCCTAAGGTAGTTAGCCGTGGTGGCGCCGTAGTATTTGTTGATGTCCTGCGCTCCAGTTCGAGCTTTGGCGACTAGAGTTCCCGCTGTAACCATCGATTTGATCGGCAATCGGTCAGTCTCCAGCAGCCGGGCGCGGAGAACTTCGGCCCGGGGGTGGCCGGCATGGGCGGAGAGGGCGAGCACGACCTGACGGCGGAGCAGAGCGAGCAATTCAGACAGCGGAGCCAACCCCTGTTCAGCCAAACCAAATATCAGTGCGGCAGCATCCAGATGCAGGGCGATAGTTATGAAGACGTCAGCCAGCTGCTCCGGGTCGGCGGCTAGCATCCGCTGGTCGGCAAAATCGGTCGGGACGGGCAGGATGGCGCGATCGGCTGCTGAGGTCGACAGCCAAGGATAATAAACCAATGCTCCATCGTTGTCCTTGATCAGAAGTCGGAGTCGAGGTTGGTCTATTGACAGGACTACCGAGATGTTTTGCTGATGTGCCTCCAGAGCGATGCCGTAACCGACGAAGAGAGTTACATGGAAATTGAAGAGCAGGCTTAGGTAGTGATCCAACAGCTCCAGGACATTGCCTTCACTGTATTCGACGGCTAGCTCCTCGATGACCAGCGGTCCGGAGGTGCTCGAGGCGAGGAGGGCGGCCACGGGAACTACTCGACTGCGCTCTAAATCGGCCGGGAATCGGCGCAGGAGGTAGCCGAGATATTCGTTATGAGCGTGTCGGTAAATTCCCTCGTCAGAGAGCAGTACCTGATCACTGAAGTGTGACTCTCGAGCTATCAGCGAAGCCAACAGACGTTGCATTAGCGCTCCATCAGTGAGCGTTCTAGGCTGGATACTTCGCCGGTTGCGGATCCCCAGGCTGCTCATTGGGAGAGGCAGCTTGAGGTGTACATTGGGATAGCCAGTTACAGCAACCGTACGGACAGAGAGAGTTGGCTTGACGGTGAGATACCGATGGGGGGCGATGATTACCTGGCCGCTCAGGCCGACCTCCTCGGCGGCCTTTGAGGCCTTATCCTCAGTCAGAGGATGGAGCGGGAATAGTTCGTGAGTTAATCCAAACTCGGGGGGCAGGCCGAGCGTCGAAGGAAGCGGCCACCAGGCGGGCAGCTCCCCGGCCTTAACCACAGCTGTTCGAGGAATTGCCAGCCAGAGCAGCTCGAAGCTTGGATCAAACTCGGGAGCATATCGTTTCAGATCATCAATCCCAACCCCAAAGCGGCAATGGGCAGTTGGATAGACCGGATGATCAATATAACTGGCGAGGGTATCGTACCAAGTCCCTGGCCCCAGGGTAATCTGCTCGGCAGCGGCGCGCAGCGCGGCCAGCTGACTTAGCATGGTTGACTGATGTTGCGTCCGTAGACGCAGCCCGGCCAAGGCCTCATAACACTCGGCAGTGAATGCCTCTACCCCCTCCGCATCAGCCGGATCGGCGAGCTGATGCACCATCTCGAATACTTCGTCAAGCCCGACTTCAACTGGTCGACGAACCACCCACTCCTGGAGGAATTGGTTCGGCTGGAGAGCTATTGCCGCGGCTCTTCCCGGTAGTCGGAGCAGCCTCTCTCCACCCCCCACTTCAACGTAGTCGGCCAATCCACGATAGTTCTCCCGAAATAGCGCATCCAGTACCCGAGCAGTTAAATACTGCTCGATAGGATCTAAACGATCTGCCACTGCTGATTGCTCCGAAAGTCCGCCACGGCTGCCCGACAGCGCTCCTGATCTGGCCCGATCGTGCGGAGGATGCCGAGATAGTCTCGATTGCTGTGGGTGATCTGAATTCGATCCCCGATCGAACAGAGAGAGCGATAGTTCAGTTTGACTCCTGCGGTTTCAAGATCCAAGTCAGCCGGAGCGCTTACCAAAGTTCCCGAGGCTTCAGCGATGATGTAATCAACCAGCGCCCAGCGCTGGGTTGCTGGCGGCTGACCGGGCAGTGATTCTCCCAGATGAAGGCGAAGGATCAGCTCAAATAGGGGCATTTCGAGCAGGTCAGCGAGCAGAAAATCGCAGTGGTCACCGATAAGTCGGTAGTTGACCTCGATCAGCCGAGGTCGTCCCTCGGCGACGACAAACTCGGTATGGCAGGAACCAAAGTCCACCCCTAGAGCCGCAAGCTGGTCCAGCACCACCGCTTTAATCGATTGGCTCAGCCCAGTTTCCCACTCCACCTGCTTTTCAATAAAGTAGGGCAGCTTGGAGAGGCTGGTCCGGAATCCACCGAGCACCCATGTTTGCTTCCCGTCCCCCACCGTTTCCAGGGTGTACA
The DNA here is from genome assembly GCA_050734895.1 of Candidatus Dormibacteraceae bacterium. Taxonomy (GTDB): domain Bacteria; phylum Chloroflexota; class Dormibacteria; order Dormibacterales; family Dormibacteraceae; genus JBOHUW01. Next base: position 2,983 of record JBOHUW010000044.1, read on the forward strand.
GCTGTCCCGGGAGATACTCTTCGAGAAGCCAGTCATCCCACTTGCCTCGAGCCTGAACTGCTCTGATTCCCGCTTTCAGCTCTGCCTGATCACGAGCCAGAAAGACATCCTCACTAGCCACCCCTTGGCGAGGTTTGAGGACTACTGGATAAGGGATGTGATTCACCTCCAGAGTAGTCGGATCCACCCCGGCGGAAAACTCGGCAAAGGCGACTGAGTCCAGCCTCAAATCAGCCAAAGTTTGGCGCATCAAGGCCTTGTTTTTACTCCTCAAAGCACTCTGCCAACCCTTGCCCGGCAGCCCGAAATAGGCGGCGGCAAGAGCAGTTTCGGCCTGCAGATGATCGCTGTTGCTGAAGATGGCAAGTGGTCTGTGATACCTTTTGATGCAGCTGATCAAGGCTTGAGCGTCATTGACCTGACAGCTGATAATTTCGGCCGGAGCATGAGCAAGTGCAGCATAGACGGACTGGTGATCCTCCGGGGCATCGGTCACTAGCGTGACCGGTAGTCCGAGCTGGGCGGCGGCGGGGAGGAAGCCATGAGTCACTGAATCGGTCGAATTTCGCGCGACAATATAAAGCCTGGTCAACTTAAGTCACCCCAGCCGAACGAACGTTGCTCAATGGGCAGGCCGAGCAGGGATTAATGCCGGGCACTTTGCGAGCCAGGCAGCAGGTCTTTCGCCGCAGCTCGAGAGTCTCAGCTCTGCTGCCCTTGTCCGTGATATGCAGCTCGACCAGATCAATAAACTCCGAACCTATTCCCTTCAACAGGGCTGGGGCCTCAGCGACCGGATGATTGGGCAGAAAGGATTGGATTAGTAAGAGGGGCTGGACCATTGCGGCTGCGACGGTGCACCAAAGTAAACGCTCACTCACTCCTGTTAGCCGATGCAGTGCCGCGGCGACCGCGGCTAGATGTCGCTCAATCAGATGCTGTCGGGCGAGCGAGAGGAGGGCAGCTGGGCTCTCCACTACCACGATGGAGCTGGGTCCGGCGAGCGAGTCATCGGGTAGGACGGCAGCCACCCCATCAACCACTGCCACCTCTGGATACTCCGCTTGCTGGCTAAAACGAACACAGAGATGCTGGGCATCGAGCAGCGGAACCCGACGATTGAGCGTCCACCCGATCACAACTAGGAAGATGACCCAATATGAATACCGCTTCCAAGCCAGTGAAGCGGCAATTTGTCGGGTAGTGCCCAAGTTGACCGCCGTTCGTTCCACCATCTCACCAAGCCAGGGCTGAGCCGGATCGGCAAGCTGCGCCGCGGTCAGCCAACCGGAATTCTCTGTTGGCGGAAGGTGCAGCTCGGGATGAATGTTGACTTCTCTCCCCGAACTTCTGATTTTGGTTAGTAGATCGATGAGCGGGGCGAAAGGATCAGCTGGTGAGTAATCCGTCATTAGCGGAGTTAGTATAAGCTAACTCGAGAGTTAGGAGATGCTAACTCAATATTTGACCACGATCCGGTGATTAAGTCCATCTACTCGAATCCTGCCCCAATCTCCGGCTCGCTTTTAAAATTCTCCGGCTCGCTCCACCGTCCATTCACATCGCCCCAGTCTGCGCTGGGCCGAAGTTCATATTCCCGAGAAGAGAACAATGCTGCTCGGAGCGAATCGGCGGTCAGGGAATGCATCGCGCCAGGGCGACCTAGCTCAGCATCCATCTCGCAACTACCCCCGAGGAAGCGATCCATCTAACCAGAGATCTGCTGCCGGATTAGCTTCTCTCCCTTAATCAACCGGGAGGAAATCAAATATCAAGCATCATGGCCAGGACCGTACGTACTTTGACAATTTGGTCGTCATTGAGGCAGCCTATAGGGGTGCCTCTGGAGAAGCGGCCAAATGATACCGTTCGTACTTGTTCGGTGATCGCCCATCCAATACATTGACCGGGAATATCGATTCGTATCCGGTGTCCCCACTCCGGCCGTTCCCGAGTAGTCAGAGGTAATATGCTGACTAATGCATTACGCGTTAGTCCGAGGTGAAAATGAGATGACACCACAATTGCGGGTCGCCTTCCCGCCTGTTCATGGCCGATGGTCGGATTAAGATCAAGCCACCACACCTGCCATGGTTTTATGCAGGTGCTCACGCAATGGCCTCGTTCCATGGGTCAACTGGTGGAGCCGAGATATCATCCCACTCGTCAGCCTCGTGCAAATACTCTTTCCATCCTTGGGGATCAGCCTGGCGATAATGCTCCATCGCCGCTATGCACTTGGCTTTCCAATGCTCATCAAGTAGCCGAACCACCACCTCGTCGGCATTAACTCCACCGTAGTCCTCGATGGCCACCTGCATCACTCGCTCCCTTGTTTTGGCGCTAATGCGCATCATGGTCGACATGCAGATTAGTATACGTTAACGTATACTAATCGCGAAACGACTCAAGCCGATCGCTTTGTTACGCCAAACCCCGAAAAGGCTGACGCCAAACTTCAACCAGGGCCTGGTGCTATAGATCTGTCGAGAAAGCTTGGAGAAAGGAGCGATCTCAGTTATCAAATAGCTTCGATTCGGAGCTGCGCGTTGGCGGCGAGGGCAATATGAGTTATATGCTCTTGGTCGGAGGTGACTATGGTGTCTTGACGACGCCTAGCTCCTTCGACAACGGTGACATCCACGACATCGCTAAAGGAGGCTTGGCCAGCAAGGACACCCACTTGACGAGCTTGCTCCTCGCTCATTGGCTCTACCACGCAACCACTCAACAAGCGGGACAGGAATGCTTGGCGAGAGCCTCCTCTCCATGTTTGAGCTAACACCGGGGCGGGCACAACTGGAACCATTTCTTCGAGTATGAATCCAGCATGTAGCGCCCACATTTTCCGATCGTTTCGTTCAGCTGCCAGCAACGCTCCCGTGTCGTAGGTGACTCCAGCCACTAGGCAGACTTTCTTAAAGCCTCGGTCCGGCCGAGCAATCGTCTGGCCCTGGCCCATCCCTCGGCTAGCTCCTCGTCTGTTAGCCGTCCGTTTTCACTTTCCCACTCGGCGATCCCTCGACGACCAGCCTCCAGCTTTAGTCGGTGGGCTGCGGTATTCGCCAGCCAGCCACTGAATGTTGTGGATTCTGATCTCGCCGCCTGATCGATGGCTGTTGCTAGCTCAGGCCGAAGAGATATCGACCTCTTTTCTCTCTGTCCCATGGGCTTATGGTAGCACAGGCGGTAGGGCAGGTCGATTCATATCTCGGCGAGTAGACTTGCGTAAAGTCTCGATTCGCCTAGCAAAGGTGATCACTTGCCACGCATCTCCTCAACCATCTCATCCACGAACAGATCATCTTCCCTCAAGCCGCTCTTCAAAGCCCAGTGGATTGGCCAAAAGCGAAGTCATCGAGAAGTAGATCTCGCCCTTAACCGCAGGATAGCCAGCATCTAAAGCGAGATGGTTGGGCATCTCTTCTGGATTATTCCAAGCCACGTTGTTATGTCCTATCTTGTATGCAGCCTGTCCAATGTAGAGGTTAACTCGAGTGCCCGCAACCTCGTGCACCCACCAGGGCACCAGCTTATCGTAAGCAGCCGCCGGAAAGCCAATATTCCAGTAGATTTCAGGGGCGATGTAATCGATCCAACCGTGGCGAATCCAACTTCGGGTATCGGCGTAGAGATCGTCATAATCTTGAGCTCCTGCCGTGGTCTCGGAGCCGGTGGGATCAGTCGCCTTATTGCGCCAAACCCCGAAAGGGCTGACGCCAAACTTCAACCAGGGCTTGGTGCTATGGATCTGTCGAGAAAGCTCGGAGATCAGGAGGTTGACGTTATTGCGCCGCCAGTCGGCCTTATTGGAGAATTGGGCCATCCCATAGTGGTGGTAGGTGGCATCGTCGTCAAAGACCTGCCCGTGGACCGGGTACGGATAGAAGTAATCGTCAAAGTGGACGCCATCGATATCATAGCGACGAACTGCATCCATGACGCTAGCTTCTATGTAGCGTCTTGCCGCCGGAATTCCCGGGTCGAACAAGAGCTGACCTCCGTAGGAGCGCACCCACTCCGGATGGAGCCGAGCCGGATTGTTGGGGGCCAGCTTGGCAAGGTCGGGCTGAATGCTGACTCGATAGGGATTGAACCAGGCGTGGAGTTCAAGGTTGCGGGCATGCGCCGCGGCTACCATGAAGGCCAGCGGATCATAGCCGGGAGACTTTCCTTGAGTTCCAGTCAGATATTGGGACCATGGCGCGTAAGGAGTTGGGTATAAGGCATCTGCGCTCGGCCGAACTTGCACAAAAACGGCATTCATCTTCATTGCCTTGGCTTGGTCGAAAAGAGTGGTCAACTCGGCCTGCTGCTGGGCTGCGGGTAACCCCGGTTTAGATGGCCAATCGATATTCTTGACGGTCGCAATCCACACTCCGCGGAGCTGACACGACGTCGCTACCGTCGAGCTGCACCCCCTGGCCTGAGCCACTTCTGGTGCTGAGGCGTTGGCTACCGCCGACGACATGTTCGAAATTGATATGGCCAACAGCAAAGCAATGCTGGGCAAGGTGCGGAAATGAAAGTTCATATTTTCTGCTAATAGCATAGGGTAACCGCCCCTGGGGAGATAAATCAACTACAATGACTCCTCGCTGATCACGTCACTGAAATCTAGGGAAAGAATCTTGTCTACTATCCACCTCAATTTGCACCATCGCATCTGCTTGATTGGATTGTTGGTTGTGGCGATGGCCAGCCTGCCACTGGCGGCCTACGCTACCGATGCTCCTCCATCAGCAACGAACATGACTCCCGCTCCCGCCGCTACTGCCTCTCCTGAACCAACCAATACTCCTACTGATTCTCCTTCCTCGGTGCCACAAGGTCTTGCCGGCTGCAAAAATGATCACCAGAATGTCGATTATCCGTTGGCGGTGGACTGCACGCTTCCTGCCACCGATAGCTGTCCACCTCCCGAAAACGTGGATACCAGCGTTCCCTGTAACTCCAACCCGTCCGACTTGAATGGGAATATTCGCACCTACCGAGATAACTCTGCCCATTTCAAGATCTCAGATATCGTGATTCACGATACCGAAGGAAAAGGCCCTGAGGACGGCTTGATTAACGCCGCGCTCAGCGAGTTTCAGCAACCTAAAAACAGCGTAAGTATTCACTACATAGTTGGCCGCGATGGAACCGTATATCAGGTTCTACGCGAGAAGGACATCGCCTATCATGCCGGGAATCTCTGGTACAACGAGCATTCCATCGGCATCGAGCACACCGGTTATGAGGGCTCGGGATTCAATTCCTACACCCCGGCGATGTATGCGGCATCGGCCAAATTGGTCGCCTACCTGACCGATAAATATGACATTCCTGTGGATCATGCGCACATAGTTTCACATGGAACAATCCCTTCCCCCTACTTCGCCGTAGGTCCCAATCATCTCGATCCTGGACCTTATTTTAATTTTTCTGCTTATTTCAATTCGATTGACTCTCCGGCCCCATTGCCGATGAAGAATGTCGTCACGGTGGAGAACAAAAAAACCTCCCTCCAGGCCTCTGAGCAGCCGACGGACTGTAACTTCTTTTATCTCTATAACAGCCCCAGCACCGCCTCGGAAAAATTCGCAATACGAGAGAATACGGAATCAGAATCTGATATGTCAGGTTCTGACGCAAAAATTAAGTCCGATCTTGAATGTGCTAAGCCCTCAACCAATCC
>JBOHUW010000045.1:0-8586 GCA_050734895.1 Candidatus Dormibacteraceae bacterium
CAAGGTGTATAGCCCAAGCACGCCATGGTTGAGGTGTGGGTCGCTGCCCACCGCAGCGGGATAGCTGCCATCAGGCAACTTGTAGGTAGTGATATCCCGGAACGAAGGGGTGTTGTAGCGGTGGTATAGGGCGGGATTGGCGAAGCCGATGGGCTGGTTGCCTCTAGCTTGTTGGGCCAGGGCTTGGACTCCGGCGAATAGTGGGGCGGCCAGGCTGGTTCCGGCGATGGGTGATTCGGCGTATTGGGTTCCGACACCGAGGTAGGGACCAATGGGAGTGCCGCCGATGCGCATGCCGGTCATGTGGTCGGCGTCCATGGCCACGTCGGCACCGACCCTCCGCAATGCGCCGTCAGCTCCTTTGGCCAGGTTGTCGGGGACGATGCCGTGTTGATACCACGGTTGTGGTGCGTTGTCATTGCGCCCTCCCCCGGCGCCGCGGCCAGAGCCTCCGGGAAGGGCCGTCCAGTTAGTGCCGTTGACGGTCAGAGTGGCATAGCCATCACCCCATCCAGTTTCCCACAAGCGTTGATCGTCCTTCCCAATCGCCAAGCTGGTGCCGCCCACCGCGGTAACCCACGGGCTGGCCGCTGGGTATACCAGGTAATCGCTGCTGGGGACCTCGTTGTTGTCGCCGGAGGAGGAGTAGAAGCCTACACCAGTCAATGCGCCCTCCTGGAAGACCTGGTCCAGCGCGTTTTGCATGTTGGGATTGTCCTGGTAATCGCCAGTGGAATTGCTGACGATGGTGGCCAGATGCTGATCGACGATTGTGGAGAAGGCTTCGAACTGGCCGAGGTTGATGCCTGCCGGGACTTCGGGCTCCAGCACATTGATCTTGGCGTCGGGTGCCATGCCATGCATGGCCTCGACATCTATGATGCCCTCGCCGGTGTTTTCGTTGGTAGGGTCCTGCCGCTTCGGGTTGGGAGTGCCGGTGGCTGATAGCACGGTGAGCTGGCCAGCTGCCAGCGGCTGGGTCCCGGTGTGAGTCGTCCAGGTGTTGACGTCCTGCTCCAGGGTGGACGCTTCGTCCTCGACGACCGCTACGGTTTGGCCCTTGCCGGTCAATCCGGTGGGGGTGATGCCGTAGGCATCGCGCAGCTGCTGGGGGGTGTACCCGCACACCGCGTAGGGTGGAGTGTGTCCGTAGGCCTTGGGCAGTGTGGTGGCAAGATTCTGACCCCAGTAGGTTGAGCACTGGGTAGCACTGGGTGTGGAGGCCTGACTGAGACTGGCCATGCCGTTGCCCATCGTGGAGTCGCCGCTTCTGATGTTCAGGACCAACCGGCTGACGGTGGTGGGCACGCTCAGGTCAGTGGTGAACGCGATGAATTGGCCCGTGTACTTGGCTTCGGGCGAGAGGTAGATGTGGACCTGGACGTGGAACGCGATCTCGATCTGGGTCGCAGTGCCTTTGACATCCAGATAACGCCAATTGCCGGAGTCGCTGATTTGGAGCCCCGACCCAGCCAGCCAGGCTTTGACAGGCGCCAGCTGATCAAGAGTCAGCTGATAGGCATTCTTGACCTGTTCGGGCGTGTGGTAGTGGCTGTAGCCGGGGCTTGTTGGTTCGGACACGGCCCGGGCGGCTGCGGCCAGTCCTTGCGGGTCGCGGGTGTTCAACAGCACCTGCATATCCATCGCCGTGTTACCGGGAGCTTGCCCTCTGTCGGTGGCACCGGGGGGTGGGGGAGTCCTGGTGCCTTTCAGCATCACCCATCCTGGCGTGTCGGCGCCTGCCGGGATCACCGCTCCCATCATCAGTAGGGGCACGCAGGCAGACACCACCATTTTTGGAAAGTATTTGGGAAACCTCAGTTGCCTCACTCCAGTATGCCGATCGCTGACCCTCTAAGGGGAGTGTACAACTGCGCGGGCTGCCTCGGTGAGGGTTCGTGCCTGGGGGATGAGATGTTGAACAATTCCGAGCGAGGTCATCTCGGCTGCTCCTGCGCTAGGCATGGGCGAGATTCTTCATACCAAAGAGCTTGAATAGCGAGTCGAACTCGGTGATCACGACCTTTTCTCGCCCCTCGAAAGCGACCACAACGTGAAAACCGACGGTGGGAAGTCCTGGACGGTTCAATCGAGGCTCTATGGTGAGGGCTAGATCACCCGAGATTTTGAGCATCTCCTTTGGGCTGACGAAGCGTCGCTTATGGCTGATGAGGTCTGCTTGTTCTCCGGCTGTTCCGTGTTCGATAACGTACTGCTCAGTACGTGACATTGGCTCGTTTGACCAGGGAAGGGTATGACCGATGTTGGTGCTGGCGTCGTCATTAACGCTGTAAATGTTGTTTTCGAAACCACCTGCGACAATGAGCTTGCCTGCCTGTTCGTATAGTTCGGCGATGGTCATGCCCGTAGCCGCTGCTTGGGTGATTTGCATAGTGATTTTCCATACATTGCGAAGATGCGTTCGAAGTGCATCGTCTGAGCCTCGATAGAGTGAACATGCAAGGTCGCCGATGAGGCCAGTTGCTCGGTGAGCAGGCGAAGCGTAAGCAAACAGGAGTGACTCGGGGCCCATTCGGTATTGTGGATTTGGCCATGCTAACTCTGATCGGTAGGTCGGTTGCTCCAGGCGTTTGTAATTGGGGGGATTGCCAATAGCGACGATGATTCCTTGGGGCGGGGGCTGATACCAACCTTCAGTAGCGATGCCGGAAGTAGTTGCAATTCGCTGGTGCCAGGCATCTCGAATCGCTGTTTCCGATGGTTGGTCATCAATAATGCCGGCGAGAACATCGGCCAACGTCTGGCTGGTGATTCGGCGCATCTGGCGAATGGTGTCGATCATAGAGTGGCCCATCCAGTGAATCAATTCTACCCAAACAGCTACGATTTGCGAATGTCCAGATTAGCATCCAGGCCGTTTGCCCCGATCCTGTCGCTGCTTATTTTGGCCCCGTTTACCGTGGATATATTGTTCGGCGCGACCCAGGTCACCACCATGGCCGGACTTATTCCGGAGATAATTACCTACGGCTGCGCCGCTCTGCTCATCCGCGGTGTCGTCCGGTCCTGTGGTGGTGGTTGGTCGACCATTCTGCTGTTCGGGTTGGCCTTCACCGTCATCTCCGAATGTCTGATCGTGCAAACCTCTCTGGCGCCGCAGATTGGCCGCCTCAGTAACTATGGCCGTGCTTGGGGTGTGAACTGGCTGTACTTAACGTGGGCCATGGGGTACGTAAGCATTTGGGGAATTGTCTTGCCTATCCAACTGACCGAGCTGATCTATCCTCGTCTTCGGGCGAACTTGTGGCTGCGTCGGCGTGGGCTGATCACGGTTGCGGTCGTGTTCGCGTTGGGCAGTATCGGCGTTTGGTGCAACTGGACTCAGATTGTCGTTCCGAAATTTCTTCATGGCCCCAGTTATTATCCACCGCTGTTCACACTGGCGATCGCTATCGTCGCGGCCGTGGTGCTGACTTGCGCTGGCATATGGAGCCTGCGTTACCGGGCTAGCCCAGGGCCGAGAACCGACCAAGGCACGCCACCACCGTGGCAAGTTGCACTTGCCACGGTGGTGCTGGGTGTACTTTGGTGCGTTCTCGAACTTCTGCCTTCGCCGGTGGACGGCTGGGTTGTTCGATTTCCTCCTATAGCGCCTATCGCCGTCGGCATCGCTCTAGCAGTAGGTGGGCTCTGCCTCCTGCGCCGTTGGTCGGCCAGCTCCACCTGGTCTGATCGCCATCGCCTTGCCGCCGTCACGGGAGCGCTCACCGCTAGTATGATCAGCGGATTCTTCGTTAATGATCTCACCACCCCGGTCAACCTGGTTGGCAAGATCCTACTCAACATCGTTGCCCTCGCACTGCTCGCCGTTCTTGCCGGAAACTCGGCTACCAAAACAAACAGGAGTAATCGTGTCGACTTCAATCGCTCAGGCCCTTGATGGAACTCCCCTGACCCGACGTCATCGAGTTGTAACTGCAGTGGTCGGTGCCAGCCTCTTCTTTGATATCTACGACATCTTCTTGGCCGGAACGATTGGGAGCGTACTCTCCAAACAGTTTCATGTGGCCGGGACAGAGTTGGCTCTGCTGCTCAGCTCCAGCTTTTTCGGGATGTTTGTCGGCGCTATTCTGTTTGGTCGCCTCGCCGATCGGCTGGGTCGACGCACCGCTTTCCTCCTCAACCTGGGGCTCTATTCGTTTTTCACGCTCCTGGGGGCGTTCAGCAACGGTATCGCGATGTTGATTGCTCTGCGCTTCATCGCTGGTTTGGGAATCGGAGCTCAGCCTCCGGTTTGCGACTGCTATTTGAATGAGGTGTTGCCGGCTCGGAGCCGTGGCAAATACCTGGCCTGGGCTTATACGGTGAGCTTCCTCGGTGTAGCGGCGGTTGGGTTCTTGGCCCGCTTTTTGGTGCCGATTTCACCGCTTGGCCTGAATGGCTGGCGGTGGCTGTTTATTCTCGGTGGCATTGGTGGGGCGGTTGTCTGGCTGCTCGCGATGCGGCTACTCCCCGAGTCACCGCGCTGGCTGGAGTCACGTGGTCGTTGGGGTCAAGCCCTCGTGGTGCTGAAGACCTTTTCTAGCAAAGTCGTGGATAGCTTGCTTCCAACCTCCGAAGCTGGGAGGCGGTCGGCGAGGGTTTCGATATCCGCCCTATTCTCCCCCGAATATTCCAAACGTACGATCATGCTCTGGGTTTTCCATCTGCTCCAGGCTGTCGGCTACTACGGCTTCGGTACGTTGGTCCCGCTGGTGCTGGCGGCCAAGGGCATCTCGATAATCAACTCACTGACCTATGTAGCGTTATCTTTCATCGGTTATCCGCTCGGGGCGTTACTCTCGGTACCGATCATCGAGAAAGTTGATCGGAAGTGGTTAATAGTGGGCTCGGCACTTCTAATGGCCATCTTCGGAGTCCTCTTTGGCGCCAGTGGATCTGCTTTGCTGATCGTCGCTTTCGGTTTTCTCTACACCCTGGTCAGCAATATATTCTCCAACGCCTTTCATGTCTTCCAGGCTGAGATTTTCCCCACTCCAGTGCGGGCTACAGCAACCGGAACCGCGTACAGTTTGAGCCGATTGGCCACCGGCCTGCTGCCATTCGTGCTTCTACCGGTGCTCAGTCACCAAGGGGCGGTGGTAATGTTCGCAGTGATTGCTGGCTGTCTGCTGGTGGTCATGCTGGACATCGCCATCCTTGCTCCACGGACCACCGGACGTTCCCTGGAGGTGGTTAGCCCGGTGGTCGAATAAGGTTCATTGGGGCCCGATGTTGACCGCATCAGGCAGGATTTCAAGGGCCTCACAGTGCCGGGGTCGAACGGCACTGAAATGACGCCGGTCCAGGGTGACCACCAAGGAAGTTTCTAAACGTTCGGCCAAAGTAATAACTGAAGCATCGGTCCCACCTAATGGGAAGTCGCTGTACTTTTTAACTAACTCGGCAATTCGAGGCCAATCCTCGGCTAACGGGGCCTCGATGTCAAATTCGGTTAATCCTGCCAAAAATCGTTGTTCGGCATCGGATCCAAGCCGCTTGCCGACAAAGTAGGTCACTTCAGCAATTACTAGGATCGGGATCACCAGCTGAAGAGAAGGTTGGCTAAGAACGTTGATGCACCGGGCATGGTCAACATCGTCGAGATCGGCAATGGCATACAGTGGGCCGGCATCAACTACCGCAATCAATTACCCCACTCCTCCTTCAGGAGCTCCTCCATGGTTTGGGCGGTAGTGGAAAAACCACTGCGTCCGAGTCCTGCAATTGGGAGCGAACGCGGGGTATCCCGAGGTGCGAATTGAGGACGAAGTGCTTGCTGGATAAGACCAGAGACGGAGAGACCACTCTGACGGGCTTTTCTACGAAGCGAGGTGGCCAAATCGTCGGGCAGAGACATAGTTATTCTTTGCATAACTGCATACTATCATCTTGCTGTCTTCAAACAACGCGGAAGAGTATAATCTCTTATGTATCAGCCGAAGACGGCAGGGGATGAACCGGTGGTTCAGTTTAATAATCCTGTTCAGGCCAGCATTCTGCACGATTGGAATCGCTTGATTCCGATCAGCTTTCATGTGCATCTGGCGGTTGGGGCTAGATAGCGACATTGGAGGTTGCGTATGGCGAGAGCCGAGAAAGTTGAGGAGGTAGGACTCCTTACCGAGAAACTGAAGCAGTCAACTACGGCTGTGCTTACCGACTACCGGGGTCTGAGCGTTGGCCAACTAAGCGATCTGCGAAGTCGATTCCGGGAGGCCGAGGTGGAGTATCGGGTGGTTAAGAACACCCTGGCTCGACGGGCGGTGGATGAGGCCGGCGCGGATCAGCAGCTGCGAGAGCTCTTCCTGGGGCCGACCGCTGTTGCCTTCTCCTACGGTGACGACGTGGGTGCTCCGATGCGGCTGATCAATGACTTCACCCGTGCTACCCGCCTCAAGATGGAGGTAAGGGGAGCCTTGGTCGAGGGCCGCGTGTTAGGGCCAACCGAGGTTCGATCGATCGCTGATCTACCCTCTCGAGAGGCGCTCATCGGGCAGCTGTTGGGGACTCTCCAATCTCCAGTCGCCCAGTTGGTGGGTGCTTTGCAGGCCCCGATTCAGGAGCTAACCGCGCTCTTGGAATCCTACCGACAGAAAATCGATACCGCATCCGCATAATCAAATAGAAAGAGGTAAATAAACTAGATGGCAACCGCAACCAAAGACAAACTTGAACCGAAGGACTTCGTCGAGGCGCTGAAGACTTGGAGCGTGCTCGATGTAGTTGAGGCGATCAAGGCGATTGAGGATGAATTTGGGATCAAGGCAGCGGCTCCGGTGGCTGCTGCGGCAGGTCCGGCTCCAGCTCAGGCGGCAGCCGAGGCGGAGCAGGAAGAGCAGAGTGAGTTCACCGTGACGCTCGCCGCTATCGGTGACAGCAAGATCAACGTCATCAAGGCGGTTCGAGAGCTGACCCAGCTGGGGCTGAAGGAGGCTAAGGACCTGGTCGATAGCGCCCCTTCCAAGATCCTGGAAAACGTAAGCAAGGAGGATGCTACCAACGCGATAGCCAAGCTGAAGGAGGCGGGGGCTACGGCGGAGTCGAAGTAGGGTCAGAAGATGCGGGGAGAGGGGCCTCAGCCTTTGGCTGGGGCTCCTCTGCTATTTCTTCAGCTGGTGAGAGTAAGTCGTTTCTTTCGATCTAGTGGATCGATTCGCTGTAAGCCTGGGACATTGTCGAAGCCGACATCAGCGGAACAAATGGTGTCGATGTTGTTGGTAAAACATGCCCCCACGTGTATTCGGTCATTAGTGCCGAGCCCTTTAATATCCAACTTGAGGGCGCGATAGAAGGTCTCATCGGTTATGGAAATCAAAGGAGTAAACATGGCATACGCTTGGCGAGTCACTCCCTCTATTCCGGTCACCTTGCCGATTGATTCCAGATGCCAGATCTCCTCCAAAACGGCAGTTGAGAGACGCCCGTCAGCCCGTCCGGCGCCGATCGCTTGGATTATTTCAACGCATGCCTCATGATATTCGGAGGAAGTTACAGCGCTATAGATGACAATATTTGCGTCAACAAAGAACCTCATTCTGCTCGGGTTGGGATCAAGCTGCCAAGCATCTCCTCTCGCTCGCTCTCGACCAGCCGATTAAGCTCTTCAGGAGTATAGGATGGAGTACCTTTCATCGATGTAATTGCATTAGCTGCAGCAATTCTTTTCTCCCTGCTTACAACTCCGAATCGAGCCTCAATCGCTTCTCGGACCAAACTGGCCACCGAGCGCCGCTTGAGAAGCGACTCCTCTTGAAGGCGCTCCCTCTGTTCCGGAGTTAGAAGAATTTGAACTCTTTCGCTGATCATGCATACATTATACACAAGTTTAAGGCGAATTAGGGGCGGGTTCACTCTCTGCTTTATCGGTGTCATCTACACCAGAAGATGAGGGCAGAGGAGCTTCAACTTTTGGCTGGGGCTTCTCTTCTACATCTTCCTTATTTTCATCCTCATCTTCATCGAATGAGGCGAGTGCTACTTCCGCTTCCTCCACATCTCCGATTTCATCAGGTGAAGGGCTGTTAATCCCTGCACTGCGTCGAAGCAGCAGGATGGTTACTCCGGAGAGGAGAGCGTAACCGACGATCAAGAACAACAGGCTGAGTTGACCTTGCCACCAGATTACTCCTACACCCTCACCGGCAAAGAAGGTGCCGAGGGCGGTTAGCGCTATCCCCGCCGCATATTTGAGGGCCGGTGTGGGCAGCTTACTCAAGGGTCGTCGGAGCATTGCTCCGAGCATCATTACAGCCAGAAGCGAAGCAAGGGCTCCTACCGCAGCGGAGAGGAAGTTGTGGGTGAAGCCCACTGTAGTCACGATGAAAATGATCTCTATACCCTCCAGGAAGACGCCGCTGAAGGAGATGGCAAATCCCTTTAGATCGAACTTCTTGATCTCCTTCACCGCATCAACTTCAGGCCCGCGGGTGGCCTCCTCAATCTCTTTGCCTTGGTTGGATCTCGATTCTGGGCTTCCGAATCGTAAAACTGCCTTGGATAACCAGTTGAGTCCGAAGAGCAGGAGGAGGGTGCCGATTACTCCCTCTGCCCAACTCAGCGGCAGGGGGACGGTGAGTCCACAAC
>JBOHUW010000046.1:0-8579 GCA_050734895.1 Candidatus Dormibacteraceae bacterium
CAAAGCCTACGTCTACGAAGCCGCTCTCCGCTCCGGCAAGATCACCCTCGCCTCCAACCTCCTCGACCAACCCTACAACTATCCGGACACGAATAAGCCAGTGCTAGACTGGGATAACAGCTATGACGGCAATATCACCGCGGCAAAAGCCCTCCTTCTCTCCCGCAACGTTCCCGCAGTCAAGGTCGGACAGATGGAGGGGATGTCCAACGTCAACGATCTAGCTCGCTCGATGGGAGTCACCGGTAATCTGGTTGATGTCCCCTCGGGAGCGATAGGAACCTCCGAAATCTCGGTCATGGCCAACGTTCAGGGCTACCAGGTCTTCGCTGATCAGGGCAAAAAAGTGCCCCTGATGGCGGTTACCAAGGTGGTGGGAGACACCGGCCAGACGATTTATACGGCTCAGCCGGGGACTCAGGATGGCCAATCCCAAGTCCTAACCCCGGCTGAATCCTGGCTTATCACCTCCGTGCTCCACGGCTACCCCGGCTACTGGGGATTGGGTTGGCGAAACTCCATGGCAGGTAAATCGGGAACTACCGGCGGGGCGAGTATCAATCAACACCCCGATGCCTGGATGATGGCCTACAACCCGAAGATCGTGATCGGCAGTTGGGCGGCCAACACCGGTCCCGGTGATCAGGCCCGTTACACCGCCGCCTTCGGGACCAGCGTCGGCTCGACCATCACCGCCAGCTTCGTCAACTCCCTCCCGGCCGCCTACCGGGGTTGGTATTCGAGCGCGCCCAGCGGTGTGGTCCAGGGTAGCGGCTGCCCTGGTCAGCAAAGCGGCAGCCTGTGGTTCCTTGCCGGTAGCGAGAACGAAATCGACTGCCCCACGCCCACCCCTCAACCGACTGAATCCCCTACTCCCGAGCCGATACAGCTGCCCGGCGGCCTCTTTCCCTTCTCGCCTCCCACCCCCGAACTTACTCCCACCCCCACTCCTGACCAGAATACCCCCCCGTAATCCGACCCAACCGGTGGTAGGATGATGTTTAGCTTTGAGGAGGTATCAAGCGAATAAATGATTGAGCAAACAACCATCGAGATGACCGATGCAGCAGTAAAACAGCTCCAGGCTCTCTTAGAAAAAGAGAACAACCCGGAATTGGGGCTGCGAGTTTGGGTTACCGGAGGCGGATGTACCGGCCTCCAGTACGGAATGGCCTTTGATGACAAGGTGGGTGGCGAGGATACGGTAATCGAACAAAACGGGGTGAGGGTTCTGGTCGATCAGGAAACCCTCCGCTACGTCGATGGTTCCACTATCGACTACGTCGACGGATTGATGGGAGCCGGGTTCACCGTACAGAATCCCAATGCGGCTCGCTCCTGTTCCTGCGGACACTCCTTCAGCACCGGCGAGGACGAAGGGACGGCCAAACCCTGCGGCTGCGGCTAATACTCGGGCCGTCAGCATCTCATCGACACCAATCAGAGGTAGACAATGAGGGTAGTCGCAACTGAGTACCTGTCACTCGACGGAGTCTTTGAAGAGCCAGGCCAGTGGTCTGGCCCCTTCTTCAATGAGGAAGCGGCACAGTTCAAATGGGACGAACTGCAGGCAAGCGATGCGTTACTGTTGGGACGTAAAACCTACGAAGGGTTCGCCGCCGCCTGGCCGTCCATGAACGACGAGGGCGGGTTCGCCGACAAGATGAATAACATGACCAAATACGTGGTCTCCTCGACCTTAGAGAAGGCGGAATGGCCCGGCTCTAGGATGATCCAGGGGGATGTGGCCTCGGCGGTGCTCCGGCTGAAGCAGGAGCCCGGTCAGGACCTCTTGCTCTCTGGGAGTGCACAGCTCTTCAACACGTTGCAACAAGAGGACCTGATCGATCTATACCGCTTCATGTTGCACCCAATCGTCCTCGGAAAGGGTAAGCGCCTATTCGCTGATGGGTTCGAGGAGAAGGCCCTCAAGCTGACTCACACCAAGACGTTCAGCTCCGGGATCGTCATCCTCGAGTACGAATCGGTCCGACAGGCATCACCACTCACTCCACCCGTTCACCGGCGGAGTTGAATCAGAGAAATAATCAGAAAGCCCCCTAGTAGAGTGGTGGCTAGTCCGTAGCTCAACAGCAGGTAGCTCATTGTATTTTCATAAAATGTATTTACTGACACCTGCCAATATGAATTCCGGAATCAATCAGCTTCACTACGCCTTGATCATTACCACGCATCTAAGCGTACAACAGTACTTCTGAGATGACCTCAGCCTCCTGTTCGTTATAACCATACTTGGCCGGCGCCTTGCTTACCAAACCTTTCAGTTCGTCAACTTTTATCTTCATACAATCCCTCTCTGACTCCATAAATACAACTACAGGCACCGGGCTATCTTCACATTACTCCCGCCCCAGCTCAATCTGATAACGAATCGCCAACAGCAGGGCGGCGAAGAGGAAAACTGCCAGCTGGGTAACCAGGTAGGTAAGCAACATCTGGTTGGGGAGGGCGTGAGTCTCAATGATCTGCCCGGGATGCAGCGTCCGCCACCACTCCACGCTGAAATAGACGATCGGAACATCCAAAAAACCAATTATCCCAACCACCGCGGAGAGGCGAGCGGCAGTGCGCCCAGGTGGAGCAAACTTTCGCACTAAGAGGTAGCCGACGTAGATCGACCACAACACTACGGTTGAGGTGAAGCGGGCATCCCAAGTCTGGCCGGGGTCCCAATTCCAGATCGGTTTGGCCCAAATAATCCCTAGCAGGAGACAAACCGTGGTCAGCACCACCCCGACCAATGCTCCCACTCGGGCTAGACGGTCGGCCACCAGGTTGCCCCGCCAGAGATACCAAGCCCCACCAGCAACATTTAGCGCAAAACAGCCGTAAGCCGCCACCACCGAACTGA
This sequence comes from Candidatus Dormibacteraceae bacterium, assembly GCA_050734895.1. Taxonomy (GTDB): domain Bacteria; phylum Chloroflexota; class Dormibacteria; order Dormibacterales; family Dormibacteraceae; genus JBOHUW01. The sequence goes on from JBOHUW010000046.1 coordinate 2,873, forward strand.
CATGGAGGTAGAAGATCCTCTGCACCGGTCCCTGGAGGGCATCCTGCGGGGCGTAAAAGAAAATCATCCATCCAGCCACCGCCAGCAGAACGACCGAGCAGAGAGTACCCAGATACAAAATCTTTTTAATCATCCAGCACCCAAGGAGCAGCCACGACGGCTACCAGTATGACCAGGAGATCAAGATAAACCAGCCCGAACAACGGAGGGAGCAGCAATAAACCTCCCAGCGATGCCCGAACCAGCCCCACTCCAAGCACCACATAGGGAATCCAGAAGGGCAGGGCGAGGATCGGTAGCAAGAGATCGGGAGCCCGCGTGCGTGCTGCCAAGGCCGCAAAGAGGCAACCCAGAACGGCCATTCCGATCACGGCTAACAGAACTATTACTGCCGTACCTACACTGATCGGCATCCCGAGCAGCACTGTCATCGCCGGCAGTAGGAACAGCGCCGCAAGCAACAGTCCCAGCCCCGCAGCCAGCGACTTACCGAGCAAAATCACCGCTGGATTGGTCCCGGTGAGCAGCATCACCTCCAATGAACCACGCTCCTTATCTCCAACAAAGGTACGGGAGAAGGTCAGCAAGCCGGCAAAGATCAGGACCAGCCAAAGCACCCCTGGCCCCACCTGAAGACTCCGCTGTCCGCCCAAATCGAAGGCGAAGTTAGCCACGACTAGGGCGAGAATTACAAACTGGGCCAGGGCCGGCAACAGCTCCCTTCCGCGTAGCTCAACCCGCAGATCCCGCCATGCTACCGTCCAGGTGGCGATCATCAAGCTCCTAACCTGTGAGTAGAAACCAGTAGAGGTCACCAGGCGTTTAGCTTGCATCGGATTATACTAACTTGTGGATAGTCATTTGAAATGGGAGTAAGAAAGATGCGACGCCTGATCTCAATTCTGGCCACAGCTATTTCCTTCGGAGCTTTAATTGCTGTGTCAACATCAATGGTTACTGCTTCTGCCGCCTCCAACTCCACTTACCTTGCTGTTAGTCCTGGTCCTGCTATTTATTGTCATGCTCCTAATGGAATCTGTGAGTCCAATGGTCAGCGCTGTATTCCCAGTGGCTCTTCATCGAATGGTTATGGCTACTGTTATACCAGTGCCCTAACACGTAAATTCGAGAACAGTTAAGAGGCAAGATAGACTTCAGAGCGCAAGCTGCCGGTCGGTCAACCGATCGGCCAGCGCTCGGTTGTGGGTGGCCAGGACCAAGCTTCGCCCGGTGATCAACTCGGCCAGGAGCTCCTCACCGGCCGTATCCAAGCTGGAGTCCGGCTCGTCCAGGATCAACAGCTGGGGATCGTGCATTACTGTCCGGGCCAGCGCCAACCGCTGCTGCATTCCCCGTGACAGCTCGACGACTCGCCGACCGGCCGATCGGGCCAGCCCAACCCTCTCCAATGCCTCCGCCCCCCGATCAAGATCCAAACCATAAAGCATCGCAAAGAACTCCAAATTCTCCAGCGCGGTGAGCATCGGGGTCAACCCCAGCTGGTGCCCAAGATAACCCAGGCAACTCCGTAGTTGAGGACGGTTGGAACCTACCTCACTCCCCCAGAGGCGAAGTTCTCCATGGAGCGGAGTATCGAGGGTGGCCAGAATTCGCAAGAGGGTGGTCTTCCCCGCTCCATTTTCGCCCAACACGGCCAGCCGCTCCCCCGCCTCGAGCTCCAAATCGAGCGGACCAAGCACCATCGCACTGCCTCGCCGCTGCTCTATCCCAACCGCGGAAATAATCTTCACCTGCTGGCCATGTTAACCGTACGAATCCAGCCACAATGCAGCTTACGATCTTTTCTCCTAGCTCCACAGTTTCCGTAAATGCCTCGTCAGCTGCAATCTCGGCCTTCAGCGAATTAAGGCAACGTTAGTCCCAGGCAAATTTATCCAGATTCGATCCGCAGTCAGGGCTGGCAGCGAATATGCCAGGGCCAGCGCAAGACAGGCCCGGTCTCCCGCCGAGAGACCAAATGATCTGGTAGTGGCCCGTAATAAACCAGCAGCCATAGCTTGCTCTTCGTCGAAATCGATGAGTTCGAAAGGGAGCTGCAGTGCATCATTGATCGCCGAGCTGGTCATGCCCCGATCGACCAGCTTGGCCACTACCTCGTGATAGTTGACCGCACTGATTAGGGCTCGGTGGTTGAGAACGGCGGCCACCACCGCTGCCCCCGGCTCCTTGAGGAGGAGCGCCAGGAGGCACGTCGCGTCAAGCACGGAAGCGGCCGGAACGGTACCAGGAGTCAGAGGATTGGACAAGCAGCTACTCCTGCTTAGCAGCCAATCGACGTTCCTCGATCAACTCTTCAGAGGCCAGCTTAGCCGTTGGGATAATGTGCTCGGCAACAATATTCTGTGCTCGTTCGATGGCCGCGAGCACTGTCTGCAAGCGGACGGCCGCAGGCGCTCCATGCGAATCAGATTCAATGGTCAGCAACAGCTCATCACCAATCGCAACTCCTAAAGCTTTCCTCGCGACAGCAGGCAGAACCACCCGACCAGCATCTCCCAACCGGACATGCATTTTTCTGACGGTTCGAGTTATAGGTGACATATTTAAAAAAATATACCACTACCGCCGATAGAAACCTCTATCGGTGACTTGATTTTTGACTTGACAAATGAGCATTGATCTAGTTTAATTAGATCAATGCTCATTGCAATCGACGAATCCAACCCCCTCCCCCTCTATGCGCAGATTGCCGCCAGCCTCCGACGAGCGCTGATTGAAGGCCAGCTCCAGCCCGGAACGCGGCTGCCGACCACCAGGACGCTCGCCGAGGAGTTGAACGTCAACGTGCACACGGTGCAGCGAGCCTATCTCGAGCTCCGAGACGAAGGCCTGCTGCAGCTCAGACAGGGCCGGGGGGCAGTGATCATCAGCGAACAGGTGAACAAGCACACCCGGCTGCGGGCGCTGATCGGCGAGGTATTGGGAGAAGCCCATAACCAGGGCGTAAGCATCCTGGAGTTGACCAAATTAATGGAGAGTATGTCATGAATGATCGGGTCCCCGGAACCGCCAATCGGAAACAGGGGCTGGGCCTACGCCTGACCACGCTCTACCTGGGACCTGCGCTGCTACTAACCGCAATAGTGCTCCCTACGCTGCTGCTCTGGAACCATCTCCAATTTGACAGCTATTCTTGGCTAGTCGTACTCTTCGGACCAACCTTCGCTAGTGGCTGGATTGCCTTTGTAATCCTTTCTCTTGTCATTCGCCAAACAGCCCGTCCAATGCTGTGGGAATCCTACCTACAACTCCTCTATGTCTTCGGTAGCCTTTTCGCCGTGGCTCTGGACATTCGGGTGATTTTAAACATCTATCAGTCCTACATACCCAATTCGATCTTTTTCCTCTCATCCTATCTCTTCTATCCAATCGCAATTTTGGCCTCGTCGGCCTGCGCGATCATAGCCACCATATTAGGGAACCGGGTAGCAGCTCTCGAACGCGCGAAGTTATCACAACTACGATCTCGTGAAGTTTGGCTATCAGAGATTCAAGTAAGCCTCAAGTTCTGGATCTTCCGAACTATCTTCCCCATTTTTCCCCTCTGCTGGCTAATGATTATGATGAACGGCGGTCAGTACTTCGTTTACTCGAAGGTGGTGGATCTTATTCTGCTGCCAGCCTTCCTGCTACTGCTCCTAACTGTAGGAATCGTTCCGGATTGGACCTCCAAGGGATGGCTTTCGATCACTCCGAAGGAAGTTCGAATTCGTTGGGGATGGTTTGGAACTAGAAAAATTCCGACTGAAAAGATCACTGGGGTTCAAGTTACCGAGTTCAAAAGCTTTAGCCGAAAAGCAATCCGTCGACTTTTTGAGAGGCTAGAGCCAGGTTCTTCACCATACGGCCTCATCCTCCGGGACGGACCGGCCCTGCTCATCCATACAGTGGATGCCGCGATGGGTAACAAGAGTAGTCTGATCACTACCCCAGATGCCGCCGAGGCGGCCGAAGTCCTCCGTGGCTGGCTGGCCGCTCGGCCCAATGGAGCTTCATTCCAACCCACAGTAATGCAGGGGTCACCCCAATCCACTGATCAAGAAATCCAGGAAGGAACGAGGAGTGGTTGAACTTGGAGAACTGACTCCTGCCAGATGAGGAATCTCATCGATCCATAGATATTTCCTGAACTTTTCTTCGGAAAGCACCCTTCTTAGTTCGACCAGCAGCTGGGGCGAAACTATCATCTAAAAGCGCCTCTGAATAGCTAATCTAAGTAGCTGTCCACAAGTACCATTAGGAGTAATCGCGGCCGAAACCAATACCCCTGAATCAAGCACCGCTCGAATCATTAGGCGGTTTTCACCCTCACCTCTTGGACCGCTTCATAAGCCATGCTCATAGCTTGATCGTCGCTTAGAGTAGAGCGGGAGGCCACCCTATCCAAAAGCGCGCCCAACTCTTCCCGAGCCTGGGCCGCGTGGTCCTGATGAAAGTAACTTCTCAAGGCCTCTTCCATTACCTCGGACTCGCTTGCTCCCGTAGCTACCGCCATTACTTTGGTCGCTACCAGCACCTCTGGGTCCAGATAGACTGTGGTTTTCCGCTTTTCAACGCTTTTCTCCGTAGAGCGATTATACGTTATGAAGGAAAAATGTATAACCGTCAAAGATCAGATAAACGTACCGTTAATAACATTTTCATGCGCTTATACGTACCTTTAACCGCATTTCGCGGATGATATCAATACATATGCTCTCCGATGACGAAATTCTTGCCGCGAATCCCTGGTGGAACAACCCGGAGTGGGAGGCCGCGGATCCCCACCAGGGGTGATGGTAACCAGGCAGGATCTCCAGCTGGAGGGGAGCTCTACTCTGATTCCAGCCCATCCTCTACTCTGGCTGATCAGCTAATTTCACCATGTATAATTTAAAAATGATAATCCAGCGCAAAATCCGGCGGGTGGGTAATTCTTTGATGGCTCCTCTTCCTCCCGAGACGATTAAAGAAGCGGGCTTCACTGAAGGCATGGAAGTCCAGATACTCTCTCGCCACGGACATGTCGAGATGACTCCGGTAGAGACTCCGGCAACCGATCTGGTCGAGTTCGCTGCCCGCTTTACCAAGCAATACCGACAAGCACTGCAAGTCCTTGCCGAGAGCTAACCGTAAGCTGATCAGCTTTGAGGAGCTGATCTGGCTGCATACGGTATCAATAGCTGAGTTCGGTGGTAGCCAGAGCGTACGAGATCGCGGCCTGCTGGAATCGGCCTTGGACCGGTCCCGAACCGGATTCGAGGGGCATAGCCTTCATGCAACACCAATTAAACGAGCTGCCGACCTAGCCGAAGCGCTTATCCAGAACCACGGATTCATCGATGGCAATAAGCGAACGGCGATGTACGCAATGGGCCTCTGGCTGGATCGTGAAGGACTAAAGTTGGAAGCCGCTCAAAACGAGCTGGTCGAATTCGCACTTGGCCTGGCCGAACATCAATTGGATCTCTCGGCAGCAAGCGTATGGCTTGAAACACACGTCATTTCACTGGCCTAGCAAGGGTTATCACCATCAGATATTATTGATAATTTGCCGTACAATTACCCCTGTAAAGAAGCGGAAAATATCGAAATATACTGGGGGCAGATGAGCGTAATGACAATGATTAGAACTGAAGATGTGGTCCCAGTGACGGAAGCCAGTAAAACATTAGGCTCCCTGATTCATCAGGTTGAAGATCATGGC
>JBOHUW010000047.1:0-8418 GCA_050734895.1 Candidatus Dormibacteraceae bacterium
GACCGGAGCCCTACTCACCGCGATCACCTCCCCGGGCAAAGTTTCCCACTATCACCTCCATGGCATCCTGCTGAATCAGCAGCTGGTCATGGGTGAAAAGATCGTAGAGATTGAGATTGGCGGCCAGAATAACCTTCACGCCAGCGAGGTTTCGGGCCGAGCGAAGAACCGTCTGATTAGCAGTCGGCAGAACCAACAGGGCCTTTTTTTCGATTCCCCAAAGCTCCAGCCGCTGCTGCATTTGTCGGCTCGAAGGCTCGTGCCAATCAAACCCTTCAACTACTCTTACCTGCCGCTCAGCCGCCTTTACGCTGAGCGCAGAACGAAGCGCCAAGCGACGCATCTGGCGCGGCATTGACTGTCGATAGCTGCGAGGATGAGGCCCGAAGACAACCCCTCCACCACGCATCTGAGGTTCGCGAATCGAGCCCTGGCGAGCTCGGCCTGTTCCCTTCTGACGGTGCGGCTTACGGCCTCCACCAGAAACTTCTGCCCGGGTCTTGGTAGCCGCCGTCCCCTGCCGTCGGTTGGCCATCTGGCGAACGTAGGCCTGGTGCATCACCGGCATATTCGGCGTCTCACCGAAGATGCTGGCCGGCAACTCAACATCACCCATCTCAGCCCCACTGGAGTTAAAGAAACCCACTCGGAGAAAATTCACTTCGCTACCTTCTGTTTGATTGAACTTCTGATGACAACTACACCACCCTGCGGCCCCGGAACAGTACCACGCAGCAGGAGGAGATTGCGAGCTGCCTCTACTCTCAGGACTTTAAGTCCTTGAATTGTCGTCTTGGCCGCTCCCATATGACCGGCCATCCGCACCCCTTTGAAGACCCGGGCCGCGTTGGTCGCTCCGATCGAACCCGGTCGACGAACATTCATCGAGCCGTGGCTCTCCGGGCCGCGGGAAAAACCATGGCGCTTGATCACTCCCTGAAATCCCTTACCTTTGGAGGTGGCGGTTATGTCCACCAACTCACCTACGGTAAAGAGATCGGCGTTCAGCTCCTGACCCACCTCTGATCCGGAGAGACCACGAATCTCCACTACGTGACGATGCGGGGCTAGATCTGCCTTGGCAAACTCTCCGGCAATCGGCTTGGTCGCTCGACGGGCCAACATTTCACCAAAGACGATGCGAGCCGCCTCGTAACCATGCTTTTCAGTAGAACGTAAATCGAGCACTCTACAGGGACCGGCTTCCAATACCGTGACTGCAGAGACACTTCCGTCGTCGTTGAAGAGCTGAGTCATGCCCAGCTTACGGGCGATCAAACCCTTGATTTTACCGGGCGAGGCAAGCCTAGCCCCTACATTGGCAGTAGACATCAGGCGGCCACCTTGATCTCGATCAGCACCCCAGCCGGTAGGTTGAGCCGCATCAGGGAATCAACCACTCGAGTGTTGGGGTCCAGGATATCGATCAATCGTTTATGGGTACGCATCTCAAACTGTTCGCGAGAATCCTTATCAATGAAGGCCGAGCGAATCACCGTCATCTTGTTGATTTCGGTGGGCAGAGGAATCGGACCAGCAGTACGCGCACTCGATCGGCGTGCGGTCTCCACGATCTTATCCGCCGCCTGATCAAGCACTCGGTGATCGTAGGCCTTGAGCCGAATCCGTATTTTCTGCGCCACTTGCAGGCCCTCTGCTCCTTATTAACTGTTATTGATAATTGAATTTTTTGATAGGGCGAGGCATTTGCCTCGCCCACCCACTTTAATTGCTATTTAACAACTTCCGTAACTACACCAGCACCGACCGTACGGCCCCCTTCTCGAATGGCAAAGCGCAGCCCCTGCTCGATCGCAATCGGCGAGATTAGCTCAATGCTCATCTCCACGTTGTCACCCGGCATACACATCTCCACCCCTTCGGGGAGGGTGACCGAGCCGGTTACATCGGTGGTCCGCATGTAGAACTGAGGCCGGTAGTTAGCGAAGAAGGGAGTGTGTCGTCCGCCTTCCTCCTTAGTCAACACATAAACGTTGGCCTTGAAGTTGGTGTGCGGGGTGATTGAGCCCGGCTTGGCCAGCACCTGACCCCGCTCGACATCCTCCCGCTTCAAGCCGCGGAGCAAACAGGCCACGTTATCCCCGGCCTGGCAGCTGTCCATCTGCTTGTGGAACATCTCGATGCTGGTAACCACCGTGGCACGAGTATCGCGAATACCCAAAATCTCGATCTGCTCATTGAGCTTGAGAGTTCCACGCTCAACTCGTCCGGTTACCACCGTGCCCCGACCTTCAATCGTGAAGACATCTTCGATCGGCATCAGGAAGGGCTGGTCGATTTCACGCTTCGGCTCCGGGATGGCAGTGTCCACCGCCTCCATCAACTGGTCGATTGCGCCAACCCACTTCTCGTCGCCCTCCAGCGCCTTCAGCGCCGAAACCCTAACGATCGGCACGTCATCACCGGGGAACTCATACTTGGTGAGCAATTCACGCAGCTCCAGCTCGACCAACTCCAGCAGCTCCTCATCCTCGACCATGTCGCACTTATTGAGGGCCACTACAATGTTCGGCACGTTGACCTGACGGGCCAGTACCACGTGCTCCCGAGTCTGAGGCATCGCCCCATCGTTGGCAGCAACCACCAGAATCGCTCCGTCCATCTGCGCCGCACCGGTGATCATGTTCTTGATGTAGTCGGCGTGGCCAGGACAGTCGACGTGAGCATAGTGACGATTCTTGGTCTCGTACTCGACGTGAGTAATCGAGATCGTAATTCCGCGCTGCTTCTCCTCCGGCGCCTTATCAATCCGATCGAAGGCAATCGCCTGGTTGTGCTCTGGGTCCTCCTTCGCCAACACCGTGGTAATTCCCGCCGTAAGCGTGGTCTTACCGTGGTCGACGTGACCGATTGTGCCCACATTCAGATGCGGCTTATTGCGCTCAAATTTTTTCTTGGCCACGTAATCCTCCTATTTAGCTGCCGCCTTTACGGCCCACGGTTTCTGCCAGAGTGGCTGGCAGCTCTTCATAGTGATCGAACTCCATCGAGTAAGTTGCCCGCCCCGAAGTCATCGATCGCAGTTCGGTAGCATACCCGAACATCTCCGCCAGAGGCACCTGTGCCTTAACGGTCTGAGTGGTTCCCCTCGCCTCCATGCCCTGAATCTGGCCACGGCGAGAAGAGAGATCGCCCATCACATCGCCGAGGTACTCCTCAGGCATTAAAACATCCACCTTCATGACCGGCTCCAAAAGATACGGCTTCCCGCGTCGGAGTGCATCCTTAATTGCCATGGAACCGGCGATGTGGAAGGCCTGCTCGCTGGAGTCTACCTGATGGTAAGAACCATCAACCAGCTGCACGGTCAGATCCAGCACCGGGTAGCCGGCCACCACTCCGCTCTGCAACGCCTCTCGAATTCCCTTCTGGGTCGGGGCCACATACTCCCGAGGAATCTTCCCCTGAGTAATTTTATCCTCGAAGATAAAGCCCGCCCCCCGTTCACCCGGGACGGCTTCGATCTCCACATGGCCATACTGCCCCTTACCACCGCTCTGCCGAACAAAGCGTCCGGTGCCATGGGCCGCCTGCTTGATCGCCTCGCGATAAGCCACCTGGGGCTGACCGATGTTGGCGTCCACCTTGAACTCACGGGTGAGGCGGTCAACGATGATCTCCAAATGGAGCTCACCCATTCCGGCGATGATGTTCTGGCCGGTCTCCTCATCGGTCCACACCCGGAAGGTCGGATCCTCCTCCGAGAGCCGCTGCAAGGCCAAGCCCAACTTATCTTGATCGACCTTGGTCTTGGGTTCGATGGCCACCGAGATCACCGGCTCGGGGAAGGTGATCGACTCGAGCAAGATCGGAGCCGAAGCATCGGAGAGGGTGTCTCCGGTCGTCGTACCTTTCAGCCCCACCGCGGCCGCGATGTCCCCCGGGTAGACGTCTGTCATCTCCTCTCGACGCATGGCGTGCATGCGGAGAATCCGACTGATCCGCTCTCGCTGACCGGTAGTCGTATTGAGCAAGGTCGAACCCGCCTTGATATGCCCCGAGTAGAGACGGAAAAAGGTTAGCTTACCTACCCCCTGGGGATCCATCTGGATCTTGAAGGCGAGGGCGCTGGCCGGCTGCTCCTCATCCGGCTCCCGAGTGATCGGGGTCTCATCCTGCGGACTGAGCCCCTCGATCGGCGGTTTATCGGCCGGGCTGGGGAGGAAATCGACCACCGCATCGAGCAATGGCTGTACCCCACGGTTGCGCAGGGCGGCACCACACAGTACTGGAACCAGCTGTCCACTTACCGTCCCCTTGCGGAGAGCCGAAATAAGCTCGGCGCTCGAAATCTCCTGCTCATCGAGATATTTGGCCATCAGCTCATCATCGAAATCGGCCGCCGCCTCCACCAACTCATGGCGGTGACGAGTCACCACCTCCCGCATCTCATCCGGGATTTCAGAGCTCTCGACTTTCTTGCCCAAATCATCGGTATAGACGATCGCTCGCATGCCGACCAAATCGATCTCACCCTGGAAGTTGTCCTCCGCTCCAATCGGGAGCTGGATCGGGACCGCCCGAGCCCCTAGACGGGTTCGGATGGCCTCAACTGCCGAGTAGAAATCCGCCCCCATTCGATCCATCTTGTTGATAAAGGCGATGCGCGGCACACTGTAGCGGTCGGCCTGACGCCATACCGTCTCCGACTGCGGCTCCACTCCGGCCACCGCGTCAAAAACTGCCACCGCTCCATCCAGGATGCGGAGGCTACGCTCAACTTCGACCGTGAAATCTACATGACCCGGGGTGTCGATGATGTTGATCGAATGATCGCGCCAGCTACAGTAAGTCGCGGCCGAGGTGATGGTAATACCTCGCTCCTTCTCCTGAACCATCCAGTCCGTCGTAGCGGCGCCCTCATGGACCTCGCCCATCTTGTGAAGACGGCCAGCATAGAAAAGGATTCGCTCCGTAGTCGTGGTCTTACCGGCGTCGATATGCGCCATAATTCCAATATTGCGCAGCTTTTGCAAGCGCGCGTTCTGCTTCACCGCAACTGCCGAAATTTCTTTCTTCTCCTTAATACCGAAGATGGCTGAAGGCTTTATTCGAATCCGCCATCCGGTGGGTCTCTTCCTTCCGCTTGACCGCGGCGCCAGTGTTGTTAGCCGCATCGGCCAACTCAGCCGAGAGTTTCGCGGCCATGCTTCGTCCATTGCGTGCCCGAGCGCAACGCACCAACCAACGACGAGCCAGGGCCAACCGCCGCTCCGGCGGAATCTCGATCGGCACCTGATAGGTGGCTCCACCCACCCGCCGAGGCTTAACTTCCAACTGCGGAGTTACGTTTCTCAGGGCGTCATCAAAGACATCCATTGGCTCCTTACGAGCCGACTTACCGGCCTGCTGCAACGCCTCGTAAACGACTCGTTGGGCGGTGGCCTTCTTGCCATCTTGCATGACGGCATTAATAAATTTGCTCAGTGCCTCGGAGCGATACATCGGATCGGGAACGATGCGTCTCCGCGGTGCTCGATTACGACGTGCCATCTATTTACCTGCCTTCTCGCGCTTAGCGCCGTATCTAGAACGGCCCTGCTTTCGGCTCTTCACGCCGGCTGTATCCAATGAACCCCGGACCACGTGATATCTAACTCCGGCCAAGTCCTTCACTCGGCCCCCTCGAACCAGAACCACCGAGTGCTCCTGGAGATTGTGTCCGATGCCCGGAATGTAGGCGGTCACCTCGATCCCACTCGATAGCCGCACCCGAGCCACCTTGCGCAGGGCCGAGTTCGGCTTTCTCGGCGTCATTGTATAGACGCGGATACAAACCCCTCTCCGCTGGGGAGATCCCTTAAGAGCAGGCGACTTCGATTTCTTGAGTAGCGGCTTTCGGCCGTTACGAACGAGCTGTTGAATAGTCGGCACGGGTTTTCCTGTAATTCTCCTGATTAAATTGGGTCGGACAAGGCGAGCCTTGCCCCTACATTCCACACGAGATCAACCGCGTGGGCACAAGCGACGAGTATAACGGAATGGAGTTGGTCGAGGAGGCTATCGGGAGTTAATCCGAGCTCTCGTCAAATCTTTTTGGCCGACTCGACGCTTTTCTCCAGCTGCTCCTCGGCAAATTGACGAGACCGGCGCAATCCTTGATCCTGAATTTTGTGGTTCCGGTCAATTACATTTTGTCGTACGCGCTCAATAATCTCGGGCCGGTTTTTGCGATTGAGGTTGGATACCTTATTGCTCAAAACCTCTCCCTCGGCGCTGAGATTACCCATCCGCTCGGAGTTGTCGGAGAGTTGATCGCTTAGCTCCCGAGATTCTTCTGCCAGCTGGTGGTTCTCGATCACCCCAGCATCGCCCATTTCATGGCTCTCCCTGATTGAGCTTTGCTCCAGCTGCTCGGTCGACTCTTCGGTTTGTCGTTGGGCAGATTCGGTGTTCTCTTTTGAGTGAGCAGCGAAATCATCAGATTGGGCCATAGGGTCTATTCTACTTCCCCCTGCCCGGACAGGCCTCTAACTGTCATCCGGATCGGGCAGCAGCCGATCGATCTTTTCGAACGCATAGCCCGAAAGGCATTGATCGAGCGGGAGTTCATAACAGCGCTACGGCCTCCTCTCGGACGGTCGAGGCAAAGTCAGGAAGAAGGAGATCCTCCCGAACAACCTCAACATCGCGATCCAAGGCTCGTTCCAAATCTCCTCTTAATCCGATGAGCGACTTCAACGTTGGACGGCAGTCTGTCCGATAGCGGATAAGTATGTCCACGTCGCTATCCTGGCGAAAATCGCTTCGTACGGCCGATCCGAAGAGATCAAGGGAAGCAAGACCGTATCGCCTGGCCAGTCTCTTAAAAAAAGACAGTGGCGGGAGCCGAAGAGATGGAGCCGGGCGGTACAGCGGCAGGCCCTGATCCAAACCGTGACCACTACGATCAGGGAATGATCGGTCAAGGTCTCCGTACAGAATCTCGGACCGCCGCACTTCCTCACGCAGATCGGGGCTCCACAGCAGCTCTTTGCGAACGTCATCGTGGTCGAACTCTCGGACGTCCAGCTTGGCTCGATGCGCAATACGATCCAGATACCTCGCTCCCACCGACTGCTGGACACTGGAAGATCGAGACGAAAACACCACGGCCAGACTAGCATCCGCTCTCGATACAAATTCGATCGCTGGATTGGCTCGCGCTCCGACCCTTACCATCCGCTCGAGCGACGTCTCGCACAGCACCAAATCCAAAACCCGACCAGCGATTTCTGTCTGGGTAAGCTGAAAAGCTGGGCGTGAACCATAGACGATCCGCTCCACAACGCCGCTCAAGGCCAAAATAGCCAAACCACGCTGAACGGCGCTCGGAGTCGTTTCTACCGCGCGAGCCAGCGCACTGAGAGAGAGCGGGCCCCCCGCTTCCAGCGCCAGTACTTCCAACGCGGCAATATCCGAACGTAGCAACCCCATGGATATAAGTTTACGCTAAGCGCGGAAATTTAGATGCGCAACCATACCGGCTAACTCGAGCGCTGGCGCAGTACCTCGTAGAGCGCCGCCGCCGTCGCCGAAGCGGCGTTGAAGCTGGCCACCCGGCCGACCATGGGGAGACGAATCCGCACCTCACAGCGAGCCAGGACCAGGCGATGAACTCCCTGCCCCTCGCCACCGATTACCAGGCAGCTGGGCTGAGTGAAATCAAATTCCCACGGCAGCAGATCTCCCGCCGGATCCAATGCGACACACCAAAGGCCGGCCTTACTCACCTCGGGCAGGGCCGCGGCCAACCCCGGAACTCGGCAGAGCGGCAGGTGTTCACTGGCTCCCGAACTGGCCTTGATCGCCGCCGGGGTCAGCTGGCTGCTCCGTCGCAAGGGCAGGATGGCGCCATCCGAGCCCACCGCCTCGGCGTTACGCAAAACCGCGCCCAAATTCTGCGGATCCTCGATTCCATCCAGCGCCACCAACAGGCTCGGCTTTTGGGCCAGCAGCTCCGGCAGCTTTCGCCACACACGCGGCTTGAGCTGACCGACCACCCCCTGGTGCACCCCACGCACCATGCGATCCAGCTCGCTACGCGAAACCTCTCTCCAACCGACCCTAGAGCGCAACTCCTCTAAACGAGCATCCTGTCCCATCCCTGTCGCCACCAGCACTCCGGCCAACCGTCCAGCGCGAGCCGCCTCCAGCACCGGGTTACGGCCATAGATCAACTCGGCTTGGGGCATTGGTCGGCTATTCAAGCGAGGAAACCAGGGCAACGGCCATCGCCGCGATCGACTCGGCTCGACCCAACGCCCCCACCCCCTCCGGCGAGCTGGCTTTGACCGAGACTTGAGTTGGGGCCAGAGCAAGCTGACCGGCCAGCCGATTCGACATAGCAGCGAGGTGAGGCTGGAGTCGAGGAGCCTGGGCGGTGATTACACTGTCGACGTTGGCCACCTCCCATCC
>JBOHUW010000048.1:0-8179 GCA_050734895.1 Candidatus Dormibacteraceae bacterium
GGCTACGACTATCACCAGCAGCCAGCCGAGGCGGGCCAGCAGGCGCAGGGTGAAGATGAGAATGATCGCGGTGATTCGCGTCAGATGAACGATGGTGTGAACCAGGATCATTACTTGCTCCCCTTGCTGCCATGGACTCTCCACAGAGCAGACCCAATGAGCACCATAATCGGGAGTGCTCCAAGTTCCAAGTGCAGCTGGGGCAGCTCCTCAATTAGCGCCTTGCCGACGAGAAAGAGACCGACTAGCAAGCAGATTCCAGTGATCACAACTAAAACGCCCTCGATTCGCTGAATACGCTCGTCAGGCAACATCAGACCACCTCCAACTCAGGTTCAGAATCGGTACGCGCCTGCTCGATTCCCTCGGCGACTCGACGCACATAGGAGGGGGTGGATTTGGTGCGCTGCGCAACACGTTTGATGAGCTCTGCTCGCCCCTCTCCGTTAGCTAGCAAAATGGGCAGCTGTGAGCGCAATAGCCGGGCGATCTTGTCCGCCTTGTTGTTGCGCCGCGCAACTACTGATCGATCTGTTGCACCACGCAAATCGGAGAGCGATTCAGTTGCGCCCGAAGGGAGTACAGCGCGAGCCAAAATGACGTGCACGTGAATCACCAGCGCCAACGAGAGGGCCGGCACCGCTGAGCCTGGAATCGCCAACAGCAGGGGAACCGCCAGGTGAGCGCGATCGAGCCAGGCGTGGAGGGCATTACCGGTCACGCTCAAAGCAACCGCCCAGAGCAGGACACCCCAAACATAGGCTTGAATCCGAAGCGACTCCGCCCGCAGGGCAAACGTAGCCACATAGCAGGTGGCCACTACCCCATCGACCACCAGAGGGTAGGTCCAGGCCAGCATCGGTCGGATACCGATGCCCAGCGCTCCCGACCACAGCGCATCGTAGGAAAGCGCCCAGCCGGCCACCGTCACCAGTGCGGCCAGCACCGCGGTCAGCCTCACTGAGGAGGGCCAAGTGCTGCTCATGCCACCTCCTCGGTCGCCTGCTCTTCCTCGTCAAGAGCGAGAAAGCTTTCGATTCCGGGTATTGGCTCTACCTTTAATAGTGCATCGACCAACGCCTTCACCTTGCCCGGGCGAATTCGGTGGCCATTCATGGCATGGGAGATGGTGGAATCACAAACTCCAGCCCGTTTAGCCAACTCAGCACCGGTAAGCCCTTGAATTCGCATCTCATGGCGCAATTCGGAGGCTTTGAGTTTGGCGGTAAAGTGCGGCGTATAGCTTGATCGGGCCATTACCAAAGGCCCTCCCGGATCGATTTACTCAAAGACGTGATAATCTGCATACGGAACCTCCTTGGGTTCATCTGGCCGTCCCCGATTTGCTTCCCGGCGGACGGGGCGGCCCTTACTTCAACTTCTTCATTCCAGCTTCTCCAGCTCGAATGCGATTTATGTATATTATAGCAACGTTGATTCTAAAATTGCAAATAAAAATCGCATCAAATTACATCAAGGCGTCATTTACTCCGATTTACTTGACATCGCGCATCAATTCGTATACATTTTCTTAATGTGTCTTCCCAGCCACCTTTATTTGGAGGAGCGTACCCATGAAAGCTTTCGGCCCGCCAGTCACGAGTTGCAAGAACGGTCCCTGTCCAACTTTTTATGTCACCGACAAGGGGAGCGTTGCGGTGCAGGGATATAAGCTCGATTCAGAATCGCGAACTAACTTCTCGACACCCGAAAGTGAAGATGTAGTAGAAGTTCCTATGGATTTACTGTTTGAAGCAGCCCAAGAATTCAAGAATCGGCAAGCAATCGGATAAGACCGGTTAAATCTATGTCCAGCTCAGCCACTCATACAGCCAAATTCTTAAGCTCGGAGGATTTCGGAGATTTATTCAAGTCCTTCTCTCGTAGTGCCTTCCGTTTGGAAACCCTCCCTCGATATGAGGTTGAAGAGGAAGCCGAAGAATTCGCTGCTTATCTTGAAGGAAATCCACTCCCTCCGGAGTCCTCTGATGATATTGATTGGCGTCATTGGATAGAAACATCCACTCGTCAGGGTAGGAGCTGGTCCCGAGTTCATATAATGCCCGAACAGCTCACCCCCTATCTCCGGTACCAGATCGAATGGGGGTATCTATTTAATTCTCAAGCCGGAGAGGATATCCGCCTTCTCTTCTCTCACGCAGCCTCGATTCCAAGTAACTTACCCTGTCGTGATTTCTGGCTATTTGATGACAGCAAGGTTGTTATAATGCATTATGCAGAAACTGGAAAATATCTTGGGGCGGAAATCAACCAGAACAATAATGAGTTGGCCCTATATCAACAAACCAAAAATTTCGCCTTACAACATTCAATAGCCCTTCGAAACTATCTCAAGGAGTTGCGCAATTCCCCGGGAAAGATCTAGCCTCAACCTGGATACCTTAAAAGAGTTCGACGAACTACGAGCGGGGCTTGCCCAGCAGCTCCGCTCACTTCGCGAAACTAGTGGGCTTACCGGCCGAGAGGCCGAGGAGCAAAGCGGGATTAGGCAGTCCAAGATATCTCGCATCGAGACCGGCCAAATGACCCCGAAAACTGAAGAGGTGACCAAGCTAGTAGATCTCTATCATCCATCTCAGGAAGTCGCTAATCGCCTTGTGGAGCAGGTTAGACGGCTCAATACCCAAGTTCATACCCGACGCAGCATGCGAGGGCTCAACGCAGAAGGTCATCAAGAACGAGCCCAAGAGCTTGAACGTGAAAGTCTTAATATCTCTATCTTTCACCCGGGATTGATTCCAGGGCTTCTCCAGACTGCTGAATATGCTCAGCAGATGCTTTTAACGTCCAGCCTAAACGCTGTTGATGTAGCAAATGCCGTTAACGTTCGATTGGCTCGGCAGGCCATTCTCTTCGATCCACAACGCAATTTCCGGTTTCTGATTGGAGAGCAAACCCTCTATCCTCAAGTAGTTGACCCCGACGTACTCGTTCGGCAGATCGATCGAATTCTCAACGTTATGACCCTGCCCAACGTCAAATTCGGAATAATCCCGTTGACTGCTCGCCTGAAAGAGCCGATGATGAATGGGCTTGTCATGTACGACGACAAGATGGTTCTGATCGAGACTTTCTCGGCCCAGATCACGATTGAGGATCAACAGGACCTGAGTTCTTACGAAGAGCTCCTCAATGACTTGGAATCGGTTGCGCTCCTCGGCGACCAGGCCGCTAATTTGCTCCAACAGTGGTCTCACCGGCTTTGTAAGGGCGAGAATGTGGGGGATGATAGCTGAGGGTGGTCCTTACTCATTCTGGTACTACTGTTGAGAATGGCAGCTATGCCCCTAACTGTACCTCCTTGAGCTACTGGAGTGTCCGCTTGATGTACTCCGGTAAGCTGGACATCTATAACCTGTCTGGGATATCGGACGATCCTTAAGGAATTTCCCGTGCCCACCTGTGCTTTCTGCATGTCCACCGGTAAACTAACCCGTGAACATGTCTTCGGTAGCTGGTTATCGCGGATTGGTCTCCCCTTAGAGCCGACAATGCACCGCGCCGGGTTGCTGAACCGGATCGGGCAGGAGTTAGGCGTGCGCCCGCCGTTCAGACAGACGGTGCGGGACGTTTGCGGCGACTGCAACAACGGTTGGATGAGCCAGCTTGAGGTCATAGCGCAGCGTATTCTGCCTCCCTTCATTTTGGGCGAGGCTGGGACTATCGTAGCAGCAGATTCGGGGATGGTTGCTATGTGGGCCCAGAAGACAGCACTCATGGCCATGCTCATTTTGTCCCAAGAAAATCGTAACGCAGGATACGGATTTCCGTCGTCGGAGTACCATGGGCTATGGATGCTTCGCAACGAGCTGCAACCGCTTCCGGCCAGCCAGTTTTGGATCGGGAGGTACACCGGAAGACGACGCGCCTCGGCGAGGGTCACGCCGCTGGTCGTAACGGCCGAAGGACTACCTGAGCCTGACCGACCACAGGGCTACGTCATGACCATCCAGATCGGACAGTTGGTGCTGCAGGGGATGCGATTCACGACGCCAAGCCTGGTGGTCGAGGTGGCCACCCAGCAGGAGCTGCCGCAGCTGTGGCCAACGGCAGAACCTGTTGTGTATCCTGGCGGCACGCTTGTGGATGACGCGGCTTTTCTCAATTTCGCCGGAGGCAAAAATCTGCGCTCGACCGAGCCTTATATCGAGATACGTCCGTGGAAGCCTGCTACCGAGCTGGCAGCCAGTCGCCACCTCGGTTCCAAGGTCGAGCTCCCGACGATTTGCGGCAAACACGTCGTGTACTACCCCACTGATCTGGTCAATGAGGCAATGTGCGGTAGGTTCTACATCTTTGGCACGAAGTGCGAATGTCCGATAGCCTATCTCATTCAGACAGAACCAGATGGCGCGCATTGCAAAAATGCTGGTACCGTCGAGGCCATTAGTGAGCTATACGAGAGCCTGCCCGGCGAGGAAATCTTGATTGAGGACGAACATGGCGTGTTCCCGTGCAAACAGCTTACAGCCTCCGATCCGACCCAAGGATAGAAGGGCTGATCAATCATCCAGATTTAGCTATTCCTAATTTGAGGGATTTACCTAAGTTACCAAAGACGCTAGTCCGGTCAAGTGCCTGGTGGGGACGCAGAATTACGGCAAATCTACCGATATCGACTGTCCAGAAGCTGCGACCAAATCTTTTATATCGCCGATGTCATCGGTGAGAATAAGGGCATATTCGTAATCGATAGCGGTGACCACGACCGAAGCATCGATAGTATCGGCCGAGCCGTTCCGGTGGCAAAGTAGGGAAGATTGTTTTGCTATTCGCTCGGTGAGATCAGTGACCTTACAACCTTTTAAAATCCAATGGAGTATTGCAGCGTTTGGCTGCGGATTCCATACTTGGGCTAAGACTCCAGCCGGGACAATCGGTTGGACACCCCTTTGCAGGAAATCTCGGTGTTGAGAGAGGAAATGTCGATCATTCTTTTCGGCAGCAATCAAAGCCCCAGAGTCATAAACAATAAAATTCACGCGGTTCTACGATCCTGCCTATTCACTCCCAACAACGAATCAACTCGCTTGGCCGCAGCGGAGATCTCCTCAGGAGTAAAGGCCCCATATTCGGCCTCGTATTCGGCCATCGCCGCTAAACCCTTAGCTCTCAAGCTCTCGTGCTCCAGGTATTCAGAGAGGGCATGGCCGATAACCGCAGAGAGCTCCTCCCTACGATGCTCGGCAACTGCCTTCGCAGCCGTTGCTAGATCGGCATCGAGGTTGAGGCTAAGCTTCACTTTCTCCATTACAGCTCTATTGTATGCATAGAGATTGCAGGTTTTTGGCTTCTGAGCTGAACTTGAAGGATACAAGTTCGAGTTTTTGACGGGTTGGACTTCTGGATACTCGGCCCCAAATTCCAGGACATTCTCAACCCTCTCAATATCCGGGGCAACTCCAGTAATTAATTGTCCATGTGATGTCCGCCGTTGGCTGGCAGAATCTCTTTGGCTAAAGGAGGCCGGAAGACTTCAGGAGGTTGAAGTGGTAAGAGGAAGAAGAAATAATGACTCAGGAAGCTATGAGGATACCGAAAATCGATCTCAGGCCGCCAAGCAAGGTTGGCACACACGGCGCGCAAACAATCAAGCAGCAGCAGAGGCGGGGCTTGAGGAGGATTTAAAAGACAACGAGCAAAGATTTGGCGGGGGGGGCAAGACGATAAGCCGAAGTTTATGGCGAACCCAATGGATTCAGTGCTTCCCCCCAAAGTTGGACTTTATGCTGATGTTAATCGCCGACACAGAAGAACATACGATGTTGGTCGCGAAGTAGTGTAGGGAATCTACAGCAAGGTTCGGCCACCCAGAAGGTCGGAGCATCTCCGGGATTCGCGCTTGCCGCTCGGCTCTGGGGTGAAGGAAGGGATGGTCGCTGATGGTGGCATGATGCTGCCGCATGGAAACGCATGGAGTAAGAAGAGGCCTCCACTAGCTAGTCCTCTAACTACCATGGCTCACGAATTCTACGAGTATCCTCGACTCCAGTCACTATAAGATAATCATCTCGAATGACATAAAGAGCGACGTAGGGCGGTATCGAGCAAACATGTTGATCTTGCCAGGCCTTTACCTTGCGGAACATTCCCGGAAACGGAGAACCCACCAACCACTCAAGCTTATCTACAACCCGACGAGCTGTCCGCGGAGCTCGAAACGTAATCTCTTCGATATCTTGAAGGGCCTTATCCTCCCAATCAATCTTCAATGGACGGCTTAGCGATCGTAAATTGATGCAGGTAACCCTAGCTTAGCCAGACGATCTAAGACCTCCTGATGGCTATGTCTAACCATTTTCCCATCCTTGAACTTTCTATCTATCTCTGCTAGTCGAGATTGCATATACTCGGTCTTCAAGAATCGATCAACCTCATCTTCCTCTGGAGAGTTAGGAGCGATCATAGCCATGCTTATAGGATATCAGAATGGGAGTTGGGCGCCGCCAAACCATTCGCCCCTCGAGATTCACGACAGGTAGTCAGAGAGGGCACCAGACCAGCATCAATATCGACACTGAACTTCATTTTTCATTATAGCTCCATCTTAATACCGGGCGAGAAGAAAATAGATAGCTGAATCTGCCAAAGGTAGCTGTAATCTCGAAATGTAAGCAGCCGCTCCAAAGGAGAGGTATTTTAATAGACTCCGCTATAGCTAAGTTCAAGTTCATAAATTCCCAGTGTCAAAATCAAAACGTTCGCCTCGTAAGCGGCAGGTCCAGGGTTCGACTCCCCGCGTCGGCTCCAAGTTTTCAAATACGAATTTGGCCTCCTTATCACCTCAAACCACCTCTCCTCATTCGGCTTGATCGCCAATTTGACTACCAGTCTCCACTCCTTAAAGGCATCCCATAGACCACTTGTAATGGACATAAAGACATCCCAGGGAGACAACTGTTTTCCGGCAATGGAGGATGGAGGCTCAGTCAACCATTTTGCTAATTTGGGGGCAACCTGACCTTGATCTCCGAGGTTAAGCCCCAAAATCCACTCACTTAACTGCTCCTTCTCGGGAATTTTAATAATTACCCCCTTACCAGGCAATTTGCCTCCTGGAGGTGCCATCTCCTCAATAATCTAAGTTCATAGATCGGATATATCGGAGCAACCCGAGAATTAAAAATTATTTCTCCGATAAGCTAACCCGATCTTTTAGAATTTAAATTGACGATTCGGCCATCCGGCATTGAAGGAGAAGAGGAATGAGAAGAACGAAAACCACATTTCAGTGGGCTGCAGGGGTTGCTTTGGTAGTCTCTGCGATAGCTACTGCCGCCCCGGTGGAGGCAGCTACGGGAGGAGCCTTGCTAACCTCAGGGGTTCATTCAGCCTCACTTGTAACCCAGGGTGGACCTTGGATGCAGGGAGATCCAAGGACGCCTCATCCGTGGGGAGACCCTGGGGCAACTTGGCAGCCAGGCGATCCAAGGCAACCTGTTCTCTGAGATTTTAATAAGTCGACGGGGGAGACCTGCCATGTCAGCGGATGTTGCCTCGCAACGCACCGCTATGGCAGTCTTCCTCGTACCTATTGGAGAATGCTCCAACCGTTTACCCCCGGACCGTAGGAGCACCGCTATTTTACTTCGGTTGCCCATGGATAATTAGTGCCTCGACGAGTGCACGAATGTGTAGCAATCTTTGATCCGTATTCGATTGCTTGTCTACTCGTGTGCAGGTCTAGATGATCGAGGCGGCCTCCTAGGCTGCCCGTCTGATGTAACCAGTGAAGCATCCCTGCATTAAATGCATCTCCCGCACCTATAGTGTCTACCACCTGGGTGCGACTTACTGGAACCTCGAAACGGGTGCC
The DNA here is from genome assembly GCA_050734895.1 of Candidatus Dormibacteraceae bacterium. GTDB lineage: Bacteria > Chloroflexota > Dormibacteria > Dormibacterales > Dormibacteraceae > JBOHUW01. The sequence continues at coordinate 7,838 of JBOHUW010000048.1, forward strand.
ATCAAACGAGACGATCGTACTACTAGCACCGCGTGTGATGACTATCAGACTTACCCCAGCTTCGTGCCATTCATCACAAACACGTTCAAGGGTTCTGCATCCAGACAAGGCGATAATCTCTGTCAGATCCTCGTGACTAAGCCTGATGATGTCGGCGAGCTGTGTCCATTTAGTAGCTTTCGAACGGTAAGTTTCTCTGCTAACGATTCCACTTCGCACGTTAGCCCAGATTTTTCAGTAAGGGGAGACATTGTCCGTAATAGGTGTGGGAGGGGAGAAAAAGGCGGGAGGGGATTGTCAGGAGGGTGAAAATCAGCATTGAGGGGAGGGTTGGAAGTGGAG
>JBOHUW010000049.1:0-8118 GCA_050734895.1 Candidatus Dormibacteraceae bacterium
GAGCAGAGCGATTCCCCGAGCTGCCGGGAGATATACCGGCAATCGAGCGAGTTATTGTCGAGATGAAGGCCAAGCTGCTGATCATCGACCCCCTGATGGCTTATCTGGGGGGAGAGGTCAACTCCCACCGAGATCAGGATGTACGTAGAGCTCTGGCACCTCTGGCTAACCTGGCCGAGCGAACTGGAGTGGTAGCGGTAGTGGTGCGGCATCTGAACAAAGCCAGTGGAGGTAGTCCGATCTATCGCGGGGGAGGATCGATAGGGATCATCGGAGCGGCGAGAGTGGGTTTGCTGGTGGCCAAGGACCCCCAGGATGAGGAGCGGAGGATCCTAGCTCCGATCAAAAACAACCTGAGCGCCTCACCGCCCTCGCTGGCCTACAAGATGGTGGCCGGAGAGAAGGGCACGGTGAGGGTGGAGTGGCAGGGAGCGAGTGAGGTGACCGCAGCCCAGTTGCTGGTGGTGGCTAATGGCGAGTCAGCCGGAGAGCGCAGCGCCCTGGAGGAGGCCGAGGCTTTCCTGATTGAGCTACTCTCCAAAGGCCCGATTCCAGGCAAGGAAGCTCTGAAGGAAGCCCGAGATATAGGTATTGCCGACCGAACTTTAAAACGGGCCAGGCAGATGTTAAATGTGGAAGCTAATAAGCAGAGTATGAGTGGGGGATGGTGTTGGTCGCTTCCTGGAGTGGATGGCAGTATGGACTTCATGTCCAGGAAGGTCGGCTTGGCAAGGCCTCCAGAGCGGGTTGCATCAGCGCAAATAAGTCTCGAAGAGGGCCAATAATGGCCCTCTTCGAAGAAGGCCGAGAAAGCCCGAACAAGGCCAAGTTTTAGAATGACCCCCTTCGGTAACATCTGGCCCTCTTGGAAGGAGGCCAAGCCTGGTCTCCTTCGGGGCGGTGAAGTGAAAATTAGAGGTAGCGAAAGCAAACACAATATGGACTCAAGAATCAAACTTGAGGAAGGGGTAAGCGGATGATCTGTTACGTTGACGAATCCATCCGCTCTCGTGAAAAGCTATACATGATTGCTGCTAGCGTAGTCGTGGCTGCTGATGCTCAAGACGTGCTAGATGAATTGAGGAGGGCTGCCCCGGGTCGCTCCAAACGGTTTCACTGGAGAATCGAGCTAGAAAAAATCCGTCTCCGAATGCTCGATATGATTCGCGATTTACATCTCCATACACTGGCTGTGGTTTATGTTAGTAAACGAGAAAAATGGGCTGGCCGAGGTCGTGTTCAGGCGCTTAAGGGCTTGCTGTGGGAGCTACAAAATCAGGAGTCGAAGGTTTTTGAACTGGTAATCGAGACGCGTGGTAAATTCGGCGATGAAGAGAATAGGAAAACGATCTTTCATGCTCAACAGGCTGGTATCGCTGATCGAGAGCTTATTTATCGTTTCGATTCACCCACCAATCCCTTCCTATGGGTTCCGGATGCAATTGCCGGAGCAGTAGGCAGTTTCCTAGTAGATGGTAATGGCCGCTATCTGGAGAGGCTTGATCATGCGCGTCCTCATATTATTGAGGTTAGTGAATAAAGGCGCCGCCCGAGGGTCCCGTCCTACGATCGGTCAACCTCGGGCGACTTCCGCCCGCTACTGCGAACGGCTTCTGATTACATTCTACCCAATTGAACTGTTATTTGACCAGCGGTTTCATCAAAAAGGTTCCTTCTGAACTGGAGAAGCCCTGGCTTAGTTGTGCCGAATATGGGGTTGCCCCGGTTAGCCAGGCTGAATTTGAGGAGGGTATGCTTATAAACTCACGCGCAGCCTAACTGATCTGTCCGGCTAACCGGGGCAACCCCATATTCGGCCAAAACTCCGGTCTCGACGGGCCATTTCACCGAATTACTCATTGACCAGGGTTGCATCTATGTCCAAGATTATTCCACCCTTGGGTTTCGCCCCCAATCTCCACGCCTGCTCTCTCCCCTTCGCCCACACCTGTCGCAGTAGCTCCAGGCCCTTGGGCATCTCGGCCATCGCCCGCATAATTCGCATAACCGTCGCTCCCGAGGCCAACTCGCCATGAACCTTGGGGTTATCGCGCAAGCTACCCATATCGCTTACGCTGTCGCCTCCGTTGGTGATGCTCACCGCCAAGTCTCGCAGCACCACTCCACGGTCATGGCCAGCTGAGCGTCGACGCATAAATCTGGTGCCTATCGATAACGATTGGGTCATCCCCAGCGTATTCGCCAGGTGGCTCAAGGTTACCGCTCCTGCATGGTTGACCGCCCCTTGACCATCGCCGGTCACCACCAACTTACGGTATTCGTTCGATATCGTATTCTTCATCTATTAGGTGCTCTTCTCCTGAAATCTGTAGCCGACGATAACTACATTTTCTCAGTTCGGAAGGTGTCCATTCAGGGGTCGAGCCACAATATGCGGGCTTCCTAAATATTCGCCTACAAAATGTTGTGTCGCGGGCACCCATAGGCTCCCGACTTCCCAGTGGCGGAGGCTTTTGGAGACACCGTACCCACAATATGTAGTAGATTTGAAAAGCGAAGGCTCTAAATATACCCCTGAATGGACACTTCGGAAGGGCACCTTGTTTGTCCAACTACCTTCCATCTATGGGGCTTACTGATCTTTCTGGGCTAACAGGTAAAAGCAATATCCGTAAATCTATAAAAGCATGCGCTAAGATTGCCCACCAGAGTGAACCCGTTTGTATGTATAGAACAGCTAGGAAGGCTCCTAATGCTGCTGTCACAAGCACGCCGCCAACCCCTTGATAAATATGCACAAGTCCAAATGCGACGGCACTGATTAAAAGCAGCAGGATACCGGTAAGACCCATCGAGTGTAGTAGCCTAAGGGCATACCCACGAAATACTAACTCTTCACAGAAGCCAGCGCTTATGGCAACCAATCCGAACCACAACTTTTCGTTATGAGTCTGAGGCAACAAAGCAGCTATATCACCAAAAGTTACTTTTTTGCCTTGTCTAGCCAATATCGGCAAAATAAACAGACTTGCTAACAGTCCGATAGCACCACCTACAATGAGACCATTGGGGGCGCTTTCGCCTATGTTGATACCGAATGCAGGGAGTGGCTGAAAGATAGTGCTGCCAATTGCTCCCAGAGCAATAGCGCCGCTTACTAACTCTCCAGCAACTATTACCTTGTATTCTTTTAGCAGCGCCGTACGCTGACCCTTTTTTAGGGCAATTTTTAGCTTCCTATAATTAAATGTGTCCCAGATTGTCCAAGCAATCACAAACAACGGCAATATATAGAACAGAAAGTTCATAATTAGTGTCCTGGCTCGCTAATTCGTCGACAATATAGAGGCGAGAGAATCAAATATGTGGTCGGCAGTCTTGTTCCAGACGAAGGGCCTTGGATTGTCGTTACAAGTAGCCAGCCAGTGAGAGATACCAGCCTCCAATTCGGCCGCCGAACGATGAGCAGATCGATGTAGCCATTTGTTGGTCAGCTCAGCAAACCAACGCTCCACTAGATTCAGCCAGTATGAGCTGGTGGGGATGAAATGATTGTTCTTTCCCTCGGCACAGGCCAGTACGATTCGAGAGCGCAGGGCTAGCGATTGCCCCGTTTTACGCCGTTTAGTCCATGCGTTCAATCGGTCTCTTTCTTCATTCTGATAGCCGCACTTCCACGGCAGTTCCTCCTCACACCCCCCATTCTAGTCGAGTGTGCACATCCACTGCGATAAAATTTATGGTTCAGAACATTAGAATGCGGCGCATTCGCAGATGCCCGGCCAGCAGGCGGTCCTCCCTCTCGTCAAAGTTGCCGATCGAGTTATCATCATAAAGCAGCTCCTCTGCAGAAAAGTAGAAGACCTCCCTCTTACGAGGCCGTTGCGAAATGAAACCGCCAGGTATAAATATGCAATTAAGTGCAAGTTTATTTTCTCAGGCGAGTTTGAGGTGCGGCGAACTTGGATATTTATTCGTTATCGCGGACGGATTTCATCATTTCGCAACAGCCTCATAAGATCCAGGAGTCGATCATATTTGGGAGGCGAATGAAAAATCCGTAGAATTAACCGTTCGTGGGAAGGAACCAGGGAGCGTTCGATTTCCGTTTAAACAATGCTCCGAGCTAATCACGGAGCATTTGAGGTGGCGATTCAAGGTGTATTATCAAAAGATGGGTATTTCGCCTCAGCGTGAAGATATTGAGTTAGTGATTGCCGAGGATGGTTCTATCCCGGCCTCCGATCTGGCCTCCTTAGGGCTCCGTCCTGGGGTTCATTTGCGAGTGGTTCCAGATTTGCTTGAAGAAGATCCTCCGAAGCGGAAGAAAAAGAGTGTGGCTGGGATCGGTGAAGGCAAAGTCGATCCCGCAGATATTCTTACATGGGAGGATTTTGAAGCTGGGCATCGAGCGAATGTGGCCGCTGCAGAAGCCCGTTATGGCCGGATAGATTGAGGGTTCTGGCTGATTCCCATACCATCTATTGGTATCTGAATGATCGGAAATTGCTTTCTGATAGAGCGCTAGAAGCTCTACTTGAGGCGGAAGCCGATGAGGGCATTGGAGTATCGGTTTTAACGCTCCCGGATTTGTGGATGGCGGCTACTAGGAAGAGGGGAGTAAAAGCGCTATCTCAGGCTGAATACGAGATTTTAAAAAAGGCTCTACTCGATCCCGAGAATGCTATAGATGCCGAGCCGCTGACATTAGCTGCCTGGGATCACTTCGAGTTGGTATCTAGGAAAATTTCCGACCCCATGGATGGATTAATCATTGCCACAGCCCTAGCTCTTGATGTTCCACTAGTGAGCAAAGATAGAGCGATTAGGAAGGCCGATGTTGTTGAAGTCATCTGGTGAATTAGTCAGACCTCTTCCTTCTTTGAAGACACTGGCTTTTCCAGGGTTCATTGGTCTCTAAGCGCATCAAGTTTTTGCAGCCAGTTGGATCAGGAGAATCGCTCTCTCGAAGGGATTTTCACCCCACGTAAGGAAAAGCTGTTGATCAGGTGTTTTTCGGAAAACTAGCTTCTATTAAGTTGAAAAAACAAAGCCAAGAGACTTGAAAGAAGAAGATATCCTTGGTAAGGAAGAGGTCTCGGGTTCGAGTCCCGACGTAGGCTCCACTTCTCCTTAGCATCTGGACGCTGGAACCCGGCGAGGACGCCCTGTTCGGCATGATGGCGCAGATGCGAGAGACCACTGCGGCTACCCCCGTAAGGCTCGCCGGGTCCAGCAACGCCGCGCGAAGCAATCACTCTGGCCGCAGCCACCGGCGGTACCGCCGGCGCTGCCAGGAGCGTGCCATTTACCGCGGACGTTCACACGCGGTGCCTGACAACTTCAGTCCACAAACGCTCCCGTCTGCGCGCATGGGGCTGATGCTCACCTTCGTATCATTCTACGTATGACCTCTGACCTTGACAGTCTTGATGCGGCAGAAACCGCTTTCCAGCACGCGCTGCTGACCAACGACGTCGCGGCGCTGGACAAAATGCTTCACGACCAGGTCCGATTCATCGGCCTTGATGGCGTGACAATCAGCAAACAGCAGGACCTCGACGCGCATCGACGCGGCACGCTCGTGTTCTCAACGGTGGATCAACTCGAACGTGACACTCAAGTGATTGAAGGCGTTGGCATTACGCGCACCGAGCTGCGCTTTGTCGGCACCGTGGCTGCCGATCCCGTAGACGCGGTCCTCGTCTACACGCGCACGTGGTTGCCGACCCCCGCAGGCTGGCTGATCGTTGCCGTACACGGCTCCGCGAAGGCTGGGTAGCAGCAGGATCTGGCAGCTGGCAAGTGGCGGAACCGCTCCCGTCTCGGGAGCGGTTCCGGAAGGGCGCTGCCCGGTAGCCGATCCCCTTACGAACAGTCTGGCAGTGCAGACGACTTCGGTCACCCGTGCAATCGACTTCGAACATTGACAGGTGTCGACTCAGTTCCCGGGCGGCGCTATTTTCCGATCGTGGTCGTGGTGTCCCGGCTAACACGGTGACACTGTTCGAGGCGCGATCACGATCCGCCAAGATACTGTCCGGGCCAAGCGTTTGCCCGCTTGATGTGATCGACCTTGAGGAGCTGGATTTCCTCGACGCAGTACTTGAGGCAGGGCCCAATTCATTGCCTGATTTGCTTAGCCGAAAGCACGCCAGACCCTGCGTGCGCACCTCTACGACCGAGTTTATCCGAGATGGGATTGGTGTCAATCCACCGTTATCCCGCCGCATCAGCGCCATCTCCTGATTGGCCATACTCTTTTGGATCGTCGCCCAACTCGCCTAGCTTGGTCCGACCGACTACCGGCCACCGCGCGTGCGTGACACGCCATTGGCGCGCGCGACCTGGAACGAGGCCGCACCGCCGCCGAGGAGTTGGCGCGTGACGGGGCCGACATTCGGTATGCGGAGCTCGATGTCACCAAGCAGGCGCAGGTCGACGCTGTGGCGCGGCGAATCGGCGCGGAGTTTGGCCGGCTCGACGTGCTCATCAACAACGCCGGTATCGGTGGTACCCGCCCAGCGGTTGAGGACACCATCGCCGAGGACTTCGCCGACGTCATGGACGTGAACCTGCTCGGCGCGGTCCGCATGACCCACGCTTTGCTACCTCTGCTACACAAGGCAAGGCATCCGCGAATCATCAATGTCACCAGCGGGCGGGGATCGTTCGCCGTCACCAGCTACCCGGAGCGAATGGAGTCGCGGCTGCACGGCCTGGTCTACCCGGTGTCCAAGGCGGCCCTGAACATGCTGACCTACCAGTACGCACGCGCCCTGCCAAGCTTCCAGATCAACGCCGTTGATCCCGGTTTCACCGCAACCGCGCTGAACAACCACACCGGTACCAGTACACCGTCGCAAAGCGCCCGCGCCATCGCCCAGCTGGCGTTGTCGCTGGACGGCCCCCACGGACAACTCCTCGGCTCCGCCGGCCGCATCGGTTGGTAGACAATGCCGACAGAGGAACATCTGGCCGACACCCTCAGCCCCCACGACGACGACTCCAATGGCGACCGTCTCAGGCGACCAGGGCCCAGACATCGATATGTCGGGGATAGAGCGGGTTTTCGAGCGACGGCAGCGGGCAAGCTACCGCCATTAATTCGGGCCTCGCCTGATTTCTTACAGACGCTACCGCTCGGAAATGTTGGCTGGCTGTCCGCCTTCAGTTCTCCTGATAAGCGCAACATTCAGACTTAACAGATGAGCATTATCCGCCGCGATCTCCTCAAGCTGGGCGGGCTGGCCGCGGGTGCGAGTACCCTGGGCTTGCCAGCCCTCGCCGTAGACGTGCATGCCGAGCCGGGGGGAGGAAGGATCATCTGGCCGCCGGGCCAGGCCCTGCCTGCTTTCGCCCCGCCGGTTCACCTCGACGTGGCCGACATCCAGAAGCTGGACCGCGACACCCAGACCCTGATGACCACTCTCCAAGGGGTGGTCAATCGAACCCGACCGCGATTGTACTGCCTCCTCTTCGCGGATGACCACACCTGGTTGCAGACCGCACGCGTGCCATTTACACTGGTCGGTGACCCCTGGACGCTGGTAGCGAAATACGCTGCAGAGGCGAAGGGAAGCATCGTCTGGGACCCTGCCGTCCCCGACAGTCTCAACGTTGCGACGAGCCTTGCCGGCCTGGAGAACGCGGTCGTGGCCAGCGCCGATCTCGCGAAGAAGCTGGCCGGCGCTCCCTACAACCTCCCCGTCCTCAAGGACCTTCGAGGACAGTTCAGCGATAAGGTGGCCGCCTACAACTGGGCCCTGAGCGCATTGTGGCCCCAGCTCACCCACCGCATGCTCATCGGCATCGCGCCGCAGCTGCCGGGAGTCAGCAGCTTTCCTTACCTGCGCGACTACATCGTGGCCAACCGGGCGTTGGTCTTTTGGCTGGACCCAGCCGTCCAGCGGGAGGCAAATCTGTTCGCCTCGATCCTCAACCGGGTGGCTCCGAACACTCCTTATCTGGGGTGGTTCGTGGATCAGCATGAGAGCCAGGGCGTTACCCTCTGCTCCCAGCACGGCGTCCCGGTTTTGGCCGCCGACTTCGTTACCAACCTCACCGTCTGGTCTGGGGTTCCCGGCCAAGTCAGGGCGGAGCAGCCCCAGGCCCAAACGCCGGCGTTAGAGAATAAGATTTATCTCACCATCACTA
>JBOHUW010000050.1:0-7904 GCA_050734895.1 Candidatus Dormibacteraceae bacterium
GGGTACGTATGACCCGCTGTCCTGCTTGGCGAGGTTGGGAGCTATTGAGGGAGCGAGTATATATGCTGCTTATCTCCTTGATGCTACTGCTTGAACCTGGCAGTATCTAAGGAGTGAATGCGCCTGCGGTGGAGATTCGGCTTGCGCAATTGAGCGATGCCTTGGCAATGTTGGAGACGAGGCGGCGAGCTATCCTTGGGCTCGTTGGAGCTGGATTCTACACCGAAGTGCAGCTTGAATTCTGGGCCAAGCCACGAACGGAAGCAAGCCTCAAGGAGATGATTGGGTCCACAACCACCTTCGTTGCCGTCATCGAAGACGGCGTTGTCGGCTTTGCCAATCTCATCTCTCCCAGTGGGGAGGTAGATCAGCTCTACGTCGACCCGTGCTTTGGTGGCAGAAGTATTGCCCGGCTTCTCTACAAGGCAGTTGAAGCGGAAGCCCGGAGGCTTGACATTGACAATCTCTACGCAATAGCCTCCCTTCGGGCAGTGCCAGTATTCGAGCACTTTGGCTTTATCTCCAACCAGCCTCTCCCCAAGATGTTCAATGGTCAAACGTTCTCGGTGGTTCCCGTCACCAAGAAACTCCGATGATTCTTCAGCCGGGTGACCGTAGGGTGTTGCCTCGGTTAGACCAAGCGAGGATATGGAGGAGTTGCTGCGCGTGGCTACGGTGCTCGGCGGCCGTTACATGGGCGCCGAATATGCCGAAGAATTCGAGAAGCGCAATGCGGTGCCCGGCGAGCTGTTGATCCGGGTCACGCCGACAAAGGTGACGGCGCTGGCGGCTATCGTCGGATGATCTCTCACTGTGGCCGGCCGATCTTTGCGGAATAGGCCGTGCCTCCCAGCCGTTGTAAGCGGAAACAACAAGCTTATCGGAGGATGACGGAAGAATGGTGAGTGCTGCGAGCACGGTGACTTTATGATTATTTACGGAGATTTTTAAGTGTAGCAGCTGATGAGTTCAGAAATAGTCCGTCTTTTGTCAGTCTAACTTCAGTATTTTGACACCATGGAGGGGTGGAAAACGTCAGTTCCATTAAGGTGGGAACCTTTTCCTACAGGATTGCAAGCAGAGTATGTGCAGTCGTTGCTGCTGGTTGAGGGGGCTGCACGTTCGGGGACTGAAGGCATTATCAACATTTGGGGGGCGGCACGCATCTGGCCGCAAAATGATCCTCAGAAGAGAGAGCAATTTTATCTGGATGCCTACCTTACGGGTGCCGCGATGGCTCTGCAAGGGTATGCGGTTATGACGGGGGCTGGATCGGGGATTATGGAGGCTGCTAACCGTGGATGCATGCAGAAAGGGGGTTTATCCCTTGGGGGTCAGATCATCAATCTTCCCTTTCAGAAGGGAGCAAATCCCTTCCTTCACGAAAGTGTTGCCTTCGACCGATTTGTCACCCGTAAGGGAGCATTTCATCATGCTAATGGAGCCATCATTTTTCCCGGTGGGTTTGGGACCATGGACGAGTTGTTTGAGCTGCTGGCCTTGATCGGAGAGGATCGTACCTGCCCAATTGTGCTTTACGGAAGGGAGTACTGGGAGGGACTCGTGGAATGGATGTCGAAGACTCCTTCACTAGTTAATGTTCTGAAGGGCATAAAGAGAGCCGATAACCCTAACGAGGCGGTCAAAATGGTCCTGGCAAATAGATATGATCCTGCCAGAGCGCTAACAGAGGAGGATAGATCAAGCCTTCTGAATCAGCTTTATTATGACCTCGCAAGAGGTCTCACGATGGGAAAGGATCGGATAGGAGGTGGTATAGTTTCAGCAGCAACACCTCGATTTATAGATTCGGTGTGGGATGCAGCAGTTCTGGAGTTTAAGCAGCTCTTTGAAGAGATTCAAGAGGGCGAAGAGCTTTTAGCTAATCAGAAACCTTTAGCTGTTGCCTGTCTAGGCTCGGCTACCGAGCGATCCACTGAATTGCGCGAGCTGGCATTGGGGGTGGGGGACGAACTGGCCCGACAGGGGCTGCCGATCATGACCGATGGACGGGGGGGACTTGAATCGATCGTACGGTATGGGATTTATAGGCAAGGAGGTAAATCGATAATTTGCGGTGCTGTCCCGTATGACTTTCCTGGTACCAACCTCGCGGTCCCAATGGATCATCCCTCGGCGGCCGAAATAATTAGGACTAGGCATACCCGGGGGCTTATTATCTTGTCCCCTGACATTACCTCCTTGGCTTATGGCATGGAGGTTTTAAATCTCCGGCAGACCGGGAAGATAACGGATTATCCCATTGTTCTTATTGGAACTAAGGCCTGGGGTCCTTTTCTCAAATGGGCTGATCCTTATCCCGACCGATCACGACTGGTGACTAAATCTAGAGATGGCAAGGAGCCGGATCCGTTGTTGGTGTGTACAGACAACATCCAAGATGCCGTCAGGTGCATGAGAGATAGGGATTTCTTTCGTCAACAAGCCCAGTCCTTCCTTGCAAATACCCTTAGGAGATCCTTGGGAGTTAATCTAAGAGATTACTCACTGTGACCGGGTCTAAGGGAATCTCTAGGAGGGATGGAGCGGAGGAGGTTACCAAATTGACCAATGAGGTAACTCGATCCGGAAAGCGGTGAATGAAGGAAGCGGCGATCACACCGCCTACCGAGTGGCCCACTAAATGAACGCTGGATTGGCCAACTGCGCGATCAGCGACCGCCTTTACATACTCCATCTGAGCATCGATGGTGATATCAGCGGCATCGCCTACAGCCTCCGATCCGTAGCCAAGCAAGTCGGGTGAGAGGACGGTGGGGCGGCACTGCAGCCACGCGTCGACCAACTGGCGGGATCACCTAACTTGGACCCGCATTTGAGCACCCTGGTCGACGAGTTGGCTGTGTGCCCGACCGATCTGATCATTACCAAACGGCAGTGGGGCGCCTTCCATGGCACGGAGTTGGATACTCAGCTGCGCCGTAGGGGAGTCACCGATCTAGTGCTCACTGGGCTGGCGACCAACATCGGTGTCGAATCGACCGCCCGCCAAGCCTACGAGCACGGCTACAACACAGTGATCGTATCCGATGCCATCAGCAGTTTGTCAGTTGATGATCATAACTTTGCCCTCCGGCGAATATTTCCGAGGATCAGCCAAGTCGACACTACCGAAAACGTTCTGGCCCATCTGAATATAGTTAGCCAAAGGGTCTGATCAAAAGCGGACGAACATGACGTTATAGAAGTGGCTCGATGCGCTGGGCGACCGAGAGGCCATTCGAGAAGTACTCATTACTACAATTGAGAGAGTGTGGTGGGCGCCAGGGCGGCAAGTGTGATGTCAGGGCCTTTCGCTCGGTGGGCGAGAAACGTCGACTCGGACGCTCGCGCAGCGTGAAGGCTCATCAGGCGGTCTTGGCCGCCACAGCCGAGTTACTCGTCGAGGGCGGATATCCAGCGACGACTGTCGACGCGATTAGCTAGCGCTCCGGTGTCAGCAAGGCGACTATCTACAAACATTGGCCGAATCGGACGGCAGTCGCTGCAGAAGCGTTCGGTGGCCAGATGGCGAGAGCAGTTACCAGCCCGAACACCAGCGACACATGGGCGGATCTCGTCGAACAGGTTTCTCAGGTTAGTCGTTTCTATGGCAGCGAGCAAGTGGTATCATGTGGTCATGTCTCGTGTTAATGCTCACCAAGTGGGAATTCGTGAGCTGAAAGAGCAGGCGAGCGCGGTTATTCGACGAGTAGCAGCTGGCGAGACGATTAAAGTTACCGATCGGGGACGAGCGGTGGCGCGAATAGTTCCCTTTCGGAGTGACGATGACTGGCGGGAGCAGATGATTGCTGAAGGTCGCATAATCCCGGCCAAGGGGAATTTGATTCAGTTCCTTAAGCAAAACCCCCCTCCGCTCCTTCAACCTGGTCAGCGTTCACTTTTCGAGGCTTTGATGGAGCTTCGAGCTGATGAGAGGTGAGGTTGTCTACTTGGATAGCTCTGCCTTTATCAAGCTGTTTCTTTCCGAGCTAGATTCCCCAGCTTTAATCCGATATCTTGAGGCGCGACCGTATCAAGTATCAGCTATGCTTCTCCGAACGGAAGTACTTCGTGCTGCCGTTCGAACCTCGCTCTCGGCCCAGCAGATGAATTCGGTTCGTGAGCTGCTTGACAGGGTTGATCTGATCCAAGCAGATACTACCTTGAGCGATGAAGCAGGGGTTCTAAATCCATCGGACCTTCGTTCGTTGGACGCGATTCATTTGGCAACGGCCCGCTCTCTTGGATCTCAGTTGGGAGCTCTGGCCACTTACGATCGGCGATTGGCAGTGGCGGCGGCCTGGTATGGACTACCGGTGGTCAGTCCTTCCTAATTGCCCACTCAAGGCGAAAAGCGGCCGGATGGAGATATCCCTCTCCGGCCTCGGTGCGATCCGCTGTGCGATCGACAGGTCGATTAAGTGCGCCCTTGCTCGTCAGGATGTCCGGTATTGCCAAACGCAATCCGATCTCTGACTACCCGGGCACGGCCGAGGAGGCGAGCTCGCTGAACGGCGTCCTCCCCGAAGCGATCACGAATCACATCGAGAGCCATCTCGAGTTGCTCGTTACGCTGCTGAGAGTCGTTGGCGAAGAGATCCATCTGGCCGGTGTTCGCTTCCATGAGGCCGCCGAGGCCCACGCCCAGAGTGCCAACATAGCGGCCAGGATCGCGCGCTGCCAGCAGGGCGGAGGCGGCCCGATAGATCTCGTCTCCGCTGGCGATCGGGCTGGGCAACTTCGATTGTTTGGAAAACCGGCCGGCTTCCGGTCGGTAGACGATGCCGATGGATATGACGCTACCGCGGCGATTGGCGGCCCGAAGTCTTCGGCCGACCATCTCCGATAGGCGCATCAGCAGCTCCTCGAGCTCTGCCCGAGAGCTGGTGGGATGGGCGAGCACGTGGGAGTGGCTGTAGCTCTTGCGGGATGCGCCTTCAAAACCGACTGTCTCGAAGCCCCGTAGCCGTTGCTGCCAGGTGTTGGCGACCCCGGCATGCATTCCCGCCAGCCGTAGCTGTTCGGGGGTAGCGGAGAGGAACTCGATGGGGGTGTGAATGCCTGCTCTATACAGACGCCGAGCAGTGGCGTTGGCGACGCCAGAGAGATCGGTGAGTGCCAGGCAGCCGAACACCGAGACGAGGTTGGTGTGATCGATTCGCTCCACCCCGTCGCGCTTATTGAGATTGGATGCCTGCTTCGCCATCCAGATCGAGGTTGAGATGCCGACCGAGCAGGTGATGCATTCGCCTAGCTCTTGGCGAATCGCCTTCTTGATGGCCTGCCCGACGCCTTCTGGCCCCAGACGGGTGAGGTCGGGTGTCCCCACCAGGTTCATCGAGGCTTCATCGATCGACATACGGAGAACCTCTGGGCTGTGCCGCTCCATGATCTTGATGAGATGATCGGAAGCAGCGCGATAGCGGGGCGGGTTAGGCTCCAATACGACAAGTCGGCGGCAGATTGCCTTGGCCTCGAATATTCGCATGCCGGTCTTGATGCCGAGGTCTCGGGCTTCCCTAGATGAAGAGATGACGGTGGCGGCGTCGGTAGCATAGGCCGCGATGGCCAGGGGCAGGCCCCGGAGCTTAGGGTCGTGTTGCTGCTCGATTGAGGCGAAGGCGCAGTTTAGGTCGATGACCAGGGTTGCCGGGTCGGCGGTGTTGAGGCCGAGTTCCTTGGCTTCTCTGAATGGCGTTACCTGACAATCGTTCATCAAGCAAATGTTTGCATATCCGCTATCCTTATTTCCATGTCGATCCCACCCGCCCGATCCGAGGATCTTGAGCTGGCCATCACCATGGCCGATAGAACATCTCCGATTGCCTTGAAGTGGTTTTCCTCAGCCGATCTGATAACCCGGAGCAAGGCCGACGGGAGCCCGGTTACTCAGGCCGATGAGGCCGTGGAGCGATATTTGCGGGAGATGGTCGCCGAGGCCGATCCGACGGCAGGGGTGATTGGCGAGGAAGAGGGGAGGAGCTCGAAAGATAGTCCCCGACTATGGTTCTTCGACCCGATTGACGGTACCACCAGCTTTGTCCATGGCGTGCCCCTTTTCTCCACACTTATTGCCCTACACGACGAACACGGTCCGGCGATCGGTGTCATATCGCTGCCGGCGCTTGGCGAGGTGATAGCGGCAGGCCGTGGCTTGGGCTGCACGCTCAATCGAAAGCCGTGCTCGGTGAGCAGCCAATCAACCATGGAAGGGGCTTTGGTGACAACGTGGGGTTATGAGACCTGGCCGCCATCGCTGTTGGCAGGGTTTCAAGCGGCGAAGGCCCTCCTTCGTGGCTGGGGGGACGGCTATGGCTGGGCATTGGTAGCAACCGGACGAGCCGATGCGGTTGTCGACTTCGGCGTCAACGAATGGGATGTTGCCCCGATGTCGGTCATCTTGACCGAGGCGGGGGGTCATTACAGCGCCGGGAATGGAGAGGTAGCTATCGATCGCGGTTCGGGAGTCGGCACGAATGGTCCCCTTCACCAGGAAATTCTGGCCATACTCGACGCAGCTCAGGGCTCCGCTTGAAGAGGCAAGGGAATCAAATACCTGAATCTGCGCTGCCCTGACTCAATACTCCCCATCCCACCCGCGATCCGCTAACTTAAAAATGATGGCTAGACAGATGACTCACATAGTCTTCTGCACGGAAGCCGAGTCGGTCAAAGGGCAGGCGATGCGACGTGATTCTCGGATCTGTCTCTGCGTGGACGACGAGCGGCCGCCCTATGCCTATGTGATGATCGAGGGCACGGCGAGACTAAGCGAGGACATGGACGAAATACTGCGGCTGGGCACAGTGATCGGAGGCCGCTACATGGGCGTGGATCGTGCCGAGGAGTTCGGGAGGCGCAACGGCTGTGCCTGGCGCTTTGCTGGTCCGGGTGACGCCGATGACGGTGACGGCCCTGGCGGCTATCGCCGACTGATCTCTCGCGGGGGCCGGCCGCTCTTTGTGGAATAGGCTCTGCCGCCCAGCTGTTGTAGTCCGGTAACAACAAACATACTTACCGGAGGTTGAACAGATGGCAGTAGAGATCGAGAAAACGCGGACGGTGGCGGGTCTGAGGCTGCCTGCAGCGGGCCGGTGGGAGTTCGACTCCGGACACTCCGAGGTCGCCTTTGAGGGGCGGCACCTGATGGTGAGTAAGATCCGAGGGCGGTTTACGCGGTTCCAGGGCCACCTGGACGTCGCTGAGGTGCCGGAGGATTCGACCGCCGAACTGACAATCGAGGCCGCGAGCGTGGAGTCCGCGGTTGAGGAACGGGATTCCCACCTGCGCGGCGCCGGCTGGTTTGACGCCGAGCAACACCCGGTCATTAGCGCGCGGGTTGCTAATTTGCGCCACATAGATGGTGACCGCTGGGCGGGTGCGGGGACGTTGTCGTTGCGTGGTATCGAGCGACCGGTGGTGCTGGACGTGACATTCCACGGCATCGCCCAAGATCCATGGGGCGGCGATCGCCTCGGCTTTACGGTGGTGACCGAGGTGGACCGAGAGGCCTGGGGTATGACCTGGAATCAGACATCAGAATCGGGCGGGGTTGTGGTCGGCCGGACGGTCCGGTTGATCCTCAATATCGAGGCTGTACTTAAGGCCTGATTGCTCCACATGCCACTGACTGGGCTGAGCCCCCCCGTTGCCATTGGTCGTGATCGACCTTCAGTACGGTACTATGGGGCTACCTGTCGATCCAAACTCTGTTGAGGTTCACACGGTTTGATGATGGGGGTGCGAACGCCGAGTGCAATCCGCCGCCGAGCTCTTCGCGAATCGCCTGCTTGATGGCCTGCTCCGCGAGGCCTTCTGGCCTCAGAAAGGTGAGATCAGGTGTCCCGGCCAGGTTCGTCGAGGCTTCGTCGATCGACATGCGGAGAATCTCTGGGCTGTGC
>JBOHUW010000051.1:0-7898 GCA_050734895.1 Candidatus Dormibacteraceae bacterium
GTATAATTATGAGAATTATACTTATACAAAATAAAACTCCATGATTAGTCCTGCTGAAAAGCCTTCCGACATCTTCGATCGAGACTTCGAATGGCAGGCTCTTTCTCGATTTATCGCTGATGAACAGGCCGGGGCGACACTTGGAGTAGTCTCCGGACGCCGTCGGCAGGGTAAGACCTACCTGCTCGACGCAGCCTGTCGGCAGGCAGGAGGTTTTTATTTCGGAGCCACTGAAGCAACAGAGGCGGAATCACTCCATCGGATGGGCGAGGCATTGACCGCTTGGTTGGAGTCGCCCGCTCCGCTCCGATTTGTTAACTGGCATGAGGTGGTGGATGCCCTCCTTGCCCTCGGTCGAGAGCATCCCATTCCAGCGGTCATCGACGAATTACCCTACCTAGTAAAAGCTAGCCCCTCACTCCCCTCGATAATTCAACAAGCATTCGGACCTCGCCGTGAACAGCGAATTAACTCCCGTACTCGTCTGCTGCTGTGTGGGTCCGCAATGTCTTTTATGGGCAAGCTGCTATCCGGCAGTGCCCCGCTGCGCGGCCGAGCTGGACTTGAGCTGGTGGTGCCGACCCTCGATTACCGCGATGCTGCCCAATTCTGGAATATCTCTGATTGGCGCCTAGCGGTCCAGGTCAACGCAATCGTCGGAGGCACTCCCGCCTACCGCCGTGAATTTGCGAGGAACGATACCCCTAACGGTGCTGAGGACTTCGATTCCTGGGTGGTCCGTACTGTACTCAATCCGGAGAGCCCGCTATTCCGTGAAGCTCGCTACCTGCTCGCGGAGGAGTTAGAGGTCCGGGATCCAGCTCTTTATCACTCGGTGTTGGCCGCCGTAGCAGCGGGCAACCGTACCCGCGGGGGCATAGCTGGATATTTGGACCGAAGGGCTAGCGACATCTCGCATCCGCTTACTGTCCTAGAAGATGCCGGGCTCCTGGCCAGAGACGCCGACATGTTTCGCGAGAATCGAGCAACCTATCGAATCGCTGAACCTCTGGTCACCTTCTATCACGCCGTCATGCGACCAGTCTGGGACCAGCTGGAACGTCCTGGCTCGGCGGCTCGGATATGGAAGCTAAGCCGTGCACGATTCCAGGCTGCCGTGCTCGGACCCCACTTCGAGCAGCTCTGCCGTAGCTGGGCCCTTCACCATGCCGATCCGAATTTACTCGGTGGATTAGCGGCCAGAGTCGGCAGTGGTACGATCAACGATCCGACACGGCAGATGAGTCATCAGATTGACGTTGCGGTCCTAGGAGTTACCGATAGAGGACTCCCACCTCTACTCTCAATTGGCGAGGCTAAATGGAACCAAACCATGGATCGAGGACACCTTGAGCGGCTCCACTACATCAAAGCGTTGCTCAAGGCCGGTGGCCGCTTAGACACTACAGACACGAAACTCACCTGCTATAGCGGGGCCGGCTTCACGGATGGGCTCCGAGCCGCGGCGGAGGCCGACCGCAACATATTGCTGATTGACCTTGAACGGCTGTACGAACCTGATAGGACCGTAACTATCCATTACGGGATGAATTAAATACAGAGGAAAGAAGAACATTGCGATGAAAAATTAAGGAGACTATTTTTGCGGCTCTATTTGGATAAGGTAGTGCGGGGGGAAAATTTGACCGAGCTGGAGGCCGAATCGGCAATGGCCGTGATTATGGCCGGGGGGGCGACTCCAAGTCAGATTGCGGCCTTCCTGATCGGGTTGAAGATGAAGGGAGAGAGCTTGGAGGAGGTTATCGGGTTGGCACGGGCGGCGCGGGTGGCCATGCTCACTCTTCCGACTCGGGTTGATTTGCTGGATGTGGTTGGCACCGGAGGAGATGGCCTGGGCACCTTCAACATCTCTACCGTGGCGGCGATTGTGATTGCGGCCGGCGGAGTGATGGTGGCCAAGCATGGTAACCGGGCCGCCTCCTCACGCTGTGGTAGTGCGGATGTGCTGGGCGAGTTGGGGGTGGAGGTGGACCTGAATGCGATTGGGGTGGGCAGCTGTTTGGAGGAGGTGGGGATTGCTTTCCTCTACGCTCCCCGCTTTCACCCGGCTTTCAGCTATGCTGCTCCGGTTCGGCGCGAACTCGGCGTGCCCACGGTTTTCAACTTACTCGGTCCACTCTGTAACCCGGCGCGTCCTACCTACCAGGTAACCGGCGTCACCTCTCCCCGGTTGGTTGATCTGGTGGCTGAAGCGCTCGCTCGGCTGGGGCTGGAGCGGGTGGTAGTTTACTGTGGTGTGGGGGGGATGGATGAGTTGAGCAGTGTCGGTCCGGCTCAGGTAACCGAGATTCTGGATGGTCAGCGGAAGAGTTATCTACTCGATCCCGCCGAGTTGGGGTTGGCCCCCGCCTCGGTCGATGAGTTGGCCGGTGGTGACCGCCGCCGCAATGCCGAAATTACCCGTCAGCTGCTTCATGGAGCGCGGGGGGCCGGTCGAGATGCCGTGCTTCTCACCGCGGCGGCTGGCTTTCGAGCTGCGGGAATGGTAACCGATTGGCCGGAAGGTATCAGTCTGGCCGCGGCGACGATCGACAGCGGTCGAGCCGAAATTCTGCTGGAGCGGTGGATCAACAGCTGCCCATCTGATCGGATATGAGTTCCGGCCTTCTCCTCCGTCTGATCGAGGAATCGAGAGTGGAGATCGATGCTCGGCGGCGGCATTATCCTTTGTCTGAATTGGAGCGGAGGGTGGCTAGTATTCCGATGCCCCGCTCCTTAATCGATGTTCTCCGCGGCGAACGGCTGGCGGTGATCGCCGAGATGAAGGCCAAAACTCCAAGTTTAGGGACTCTGGTCGGCGCCGATGACTACCACCCGGACCAGTTGGCGGCTCGTTATCAAGCAGCCGGGGCGGCGGCGATTTCGGTGCTTTGCCAGCAGACCAGCTTTGGCGGTCGGCCCGAGCACCTGAGCGTGGCCCGCTCTAGAACCCGGCTGCCGCTCTTACGGAAGGACTTTGTAATCGATGAGTATCAGGTGGTGGAAGCCAGGGCGTTGGGCGCCGATGGGGTCCTGCTAATCGTGGCTGCCCTCTCTCCAACTCGTCTGCGCCAGCTGTTGATGCTCACCTGGGAGTTGGGGATGGAGGCCCTAGTCGAGGTGCACACCGAGCCGGAGGTGGAGCAGGCGCTAGGCGTTGGAGCCAGGGTGATTGGGGTCAATCACCGTGACCTGACTACCTTTGCGATTGACCTGGGGCTGACCGAACGGCTTCGCCCGCTGCTTCCGAGCAAGGTGATCTATGTCGCCGAGAGCGGAATCAAGCGCCGGGCGGATGCGCTCCGGATGCGCCAGGCGGGGGCGGATGCGGTGTTGGTCGGTGAGGCGCTGATGCGATCGATCGATCCGGCGGCCCAACTTGCTGAATTGATCGTATGACGGTGATTAAAGTTTGCGGCGTGACCGATATTGCCAGTGGGCGAGCGGCTGCCATTGCCGGGGCCGATCTTCTCGGCTTTCACTTCTGCCCCTCGAAGCGGCGAATTACTCCCGAGTTGGCCGAGTCGGTCATCGCCGCTCTACCTCGCCGCCCCCGCCTGGTGGGAGTTTTTATCGATGAGAACGAGGCGATGGTCGGCGAGGTGACGAGGCGACTTGGGCTGGACTACGTTCAGCTCCACGGTTCTGAATCCCCCGGTTTTGTTGCCCCTTGCCCGATCATCAAAAGCCTCAAGGTGCGTGATGGAAGCCTGCCCGATGCCGCCGGTTGGGGCGATCCGATCCTGCTCGATTCCTGGTCGGCCACCGCTCAGGGTGGAACTGGCCGGAGGTGGGAGTGGGAGTCGGCTAGGGGGTTGATCAGCCAACGTCGGGTGTTGGTGGCCGGTGGCCTGAATGCGGCCAACGTCGGAACCCTGGTGCGGGAACACCGGCCCTATGGGGTCGATGTTTCCAGTGGGGTGGAGGTATCGAGCGGGATCAAGGATGCGCATCTCCTGGCCTCTTTCGTGCAAGCTGTAAAGAGAGCCGATGCCGAATCCTGAGTTGGTGGTTGAGATTGAGGGGCGTTTTGGGCCCTATGGGGGCAGCTACGTACCGGAGACTTTGAGCTCCGCTTTGGAGGAGCTGAACGAGGCCTGGTGGGAGGCGGAAAGCGATGCCTCATTCCAGGCCCGATTGGCCCTTCTCCAAGCTACCTTTATCGGTCGGCCGACCCCACTCTATCTGGCGGAGCGATTCTCCGAGCAAGTTGGCGCACGGGTTTATCTGAAGCGGGAAGATCTCTGTCATACCGGGGCCCACAAGCTGAACAATGCGCTGGGCCAGGCCCTGCTCGCCCAGCGGATGGGCAAGAAGCGAATTATCGCCGAGACCGGAGCCGGTCAGCATGGTGTGGCGACGGCGACCTGCTGCGCCCACTTTGGCTTGGAGTGCGTGGTTTATATGGGCGAGGAGGATATGCGTCGCCAGGCGGTGAATGTCCAGCGGATGCGCCTACTCGGAGCCGAGGTCCGGGCGGTGACGGCGGGAACGGCGACGCTTAAAGATGCCACCTCGGAGGCGATCCGAGATTGGGTGACCAACGTCCGCTCGACCCACTACATCATCGGTAGCGTGGTCGGTCCGCATCCTTATCCCACCTTGGTGCGAGATCTGCAGCGGGTGATCGGAGATGAGGCGCGGCAGCAGTATCTGGCTTTGATCGATCGCTTGCCCGATGCGGTGCTGGCCTGCGTCGGGGGAGGATCCAATGCGATTGGCATCTTTACTGCCTTCCTCGGGGATGACGAGGTGGAGCTGATCGGGGTGGAAGCGGCCGGGCGAGGCATGGGAGTGGGGGATAATGCGGCCTCTCTAGTTAGTGGCCGGCCGGGCGTTTTGCACGGCGCCTTCTCCTATCTACTGCAGGACAGCCAGGGCCAGATTGCGACTACTCACTCAATCTCCGCCGGATTAGACTATCCGGGAGTTGGCCCCGAACATGCCTTCCTCCGCGATGAGGAGCGGGCTACTTATGTTGCGGTCAGCGATCAGGCGGCGGTCGATGCCTTTCACCGGCTTACCGAACTGGAAGGAATTCTGCCCGCGCTGGAATCCGCTCACGCTTTGGCTTATGCCGAGCGGGTGGCTGCCAGATTAGGGCCGGAGAGTCAGCTGTTGATTTGTCTCTCCGGACGCGGTGACAAGGATCTGAACTCGGTCGAGGAGTGGGGCAGGTGAGCCGTCTCGCCGAGAGCTTGCAAACCGATGGGAGGATCAGACTGGTTCCCTATGTGATGGCTGGCTTTCCCTCGGCGAGGGCCTCGATCGAGATCGGTCGACAGTATGCGGCTCTGGGGGCGGGGGCGATCGAGGTGGGAATCCCCTTCAGCGACCCTCTGGCCGACGGACCGATAATTCAGCAGGCTGGTCAGCAGGCGTTGGCCGAGAAGATGACCGTTGAGGGGGCGATCGAGGTGGCCGCCGAGGTGGCTACGGCCGGGGTGCCGGTGGTCCTGATGACCTATCTCAACCCACTCCTCTCTTTCGGCCTAGCCGAGTTTTCCCGAGCTGCGGTGGAGCGAGGAGTGGCCGGAGTGATCATCCCCGATCTGCCGGTCCATGAGTTGGACTCATGGCAAACCCTCCGCGAGGCTGGCTTGGACACGATTTTCCTGGCCGCTCCGACCAGCTCCGTGGCGAACATCGAGGCGGTCTGCGAGGAGAGCAGCGGTTTTGTCTACTGTGTGACCCTGACTGGGGTGACCGGTGCCCGGCGGGAGTTGGATCCTGGCCTCTCCGGGCTGCTCGGCAGATTGCGGAGCGCGACCCCCCTACCGATTGCCGCCGGCTTTGGGATCTCCCGTCCCGAGCATCTGAGACAGCTGCGCGGGCAGGCCGATGCCGCGGTGGTGGCCAGTGCGCTGCTGGCCGAAATCATTCAGGGCCGAGATTCTCGCCCCCTCTTGACGGAGTTGATCGACGCATGTCAGTAAGAGGTATTCGGGGAGCGACGACGGCCGAGGGCAATCAGCCAGAGGCAATTCTGCGCGCCACCCGTGAGCTTTTGGAGCAGTTGGTCAAGGCTAATCAGCTGGATATATCGGAGATCGCTTTTGCTCATCTGACCACAACTCCGGATCTGAATACCGAATTTCCGGCCCGGGCGGCGCGGCTTATGGGATGGGTTGACGTTCCGCTGCTCTGTGGCCATGAGATGGATATCCGGCCGCCCCATCCTCTAGCGGTGCCTCGATGTGTGCGGGTGGCTCTACTTTACAATACCGAGCGTAAACAGAACGAGATGGTACATGTTTATCTGCATGGGGCCAAGCTTCTTCAAGTTGAATTGAACCAAACCAGGGAGGCCTAAAAAGGTTGATTATTGTCATGTCGCAGCAGGCGACCAGCGATCAGATAGAGGAGGTACGTAGTCGAATTCGGGCGCTGAAGTTACACCCCGAGCAGCTGCAAGGGAAGGAACGGATAGTGATCGGGGTGATTGGCAGCAATGCCTACACCCACCACGAATCCTTCTCTCACCTCCAGGGCATTCAAGAAATCCTCCAAGTCAGCAAGCCCTACAAGCTGGCCAGCCGGGAGTGGCAGCAACAGGATTCGGTGATTGATGTAAGTGGGGTTCCGATCGGCGGGTCGGAGGTAATTATGATGGCCGGTCCCTGCTCGGTGGAGAGCGAGGAGCTGCTGCTCCAGACGGCGCGTCACGTTAAGGCCAAGGGGGCTCGAATGTTGCGCGGTGGAGCCTTCAAACCACGCACTTCGCCCTACAGCTTTCAGGGTCTGGGGAAGATCGGACTGGAGATGCTGGCTCTGGCTCGAGAGGAGACTGGCCTGCGGGTGGTGAGTGAGGTGATGACTCCGGCTGATGTGGAGCTGGTCTGTCGTTATGTGGATATGCTCCAGATTGGAACCCGCAACATGCAAAACTATGCTCTCCTCCAGGAGGTGGGGCGGTGCGGTAAGCCGGTGCTCCTGAAGCGGGGGATGTCCTCCACCGTGGAAGAATGGCTGTTGGCGGCGGAGTATGTGCTCAGCGAGGGGAACCGGAGGGTGGTGCTTTGTGAGCGGGGGATTCGCACCTTCGAGACCTCCAGCCGTTTCACCCTCGATCTCAACTCGGTGGCCGTGGCTCGTGAACTCTCCCACCTACCGGTGGTGGTTGATCCCTCCCAGGGGACCGGGCGGTGGTCACTGGTCCGTCCGCTCTCACTGGCCGCGGTGGCGGCGGGGGCACGAGGGCTAATTGTGGAGGTGCATCCATCACCGGATACCGCCCTCTCCGACGGTTCGCAATCGCTCGACTTAGAGACTTTCGATCACTTGATGAGGGAGTTGGGTCAGCTATCAGCCGCTTTGGGATTGAGGCTGGGCGAAGTTTAAAATTTCCTTCGCAAAGTGCTATTAATGCTGATATAAAGTTGGCCAGGCATGCGGTTCGAATTATTCTTTAGGAGATTATTGATGCAAACTTTCCGACGTTATCGACCGGGGTTATTTTTGGCCCTGCTGGCTGTTCTGTCTCTTCTCAGCTTTCAGGCCTGTGGTGCCGCTGCTGGCGGACAGACAACCTCGTCCCATACCTCCTCGGATGCGCTCGCCCAGGTCAAAACTTTTTATACGGCCTATCTGGCGGCGGTCAAGTCTGATTCTCATACTGACCCGAATATTGCCCAAGCCAATGCCGTGCGACAGAAGTACGTCCTCCCCGCGACCAACGCCCGCCTCACCAAGTGGGGCGATGAGCATGAGGCGGACCCCTTCTTGAACGCCCAGAGTGACCCCGCATCCTGGTCAGCCGCATTGGGCGACAGTAAGGCTGGATATGCCACGGTGGTGATAACGGAGCAATATGAAGGCGGGCCTAACGGTGTGGCCAAGGTCAAATATATAGTTCAGCTCTCCGATTTGATGATCAGCGATGTCCAGGACAGTTAACC
>JBOHUW010000052.1:0-7832 GCA_050734895.1 Candidatus Dormibacteraceae bacterium
AACCTGCAGGGCGATCAGGCGACCGGAGTCGCTATCGTCCGTCGCGCCATGGAAGAGCCGGTCCGCCAGATTGCGCACAACGCCGGTGCGGAAGGCTCGGTAGTGGTTGACCAGGTCCGTAAGGCCCCGGCCGGCCAGGGTTGGGATGCCCTCAAGGGCCAACTGGTCGACATGCAGAAGAGCGGAATTGTCGATCCCGCCAAGGTGACCCGTTCGGCCCTCCAGAATGCGGCTTCGATTGCTGCCATGGTGCTCACCACTGAGGCAGTGGTGACCGAAATTCCGGAGAAGAAGGATGCGTCCCCCGCGGGCGGCATGCCACCGGACATGATGTAAAGACTCAAGATTTGAGTTAGAGAGGCCCCTGCCCGCAAGGGCGGGGGCTTTTCTTATTTCATCTCTTGAGGTGATCGAAACTAGTGTCCTGACCCATAAGTTCGCGACCACCTTGCGGCTCCTCGAGCGACGATCTCTTCGTCAGGGGCCCCGGCCCCGCGTCATCACGCACTATCGAGAGGGCTCCTTCTTGGGCCACCCCTTGCTTGACCTCGTCGCCCTGACCGGCAGCTTTTCGGAAAACGTCTAATTTTTGTTTTATGCTGCCTGCCACAATCTGGTCACGAACTTATGGGTCAGGACACTAGATGTCATGCGCATTACCGCCTCGCCAAAAGTTTGCATTTCGCGATAGTCTATTTTCACCAGCCCCCAAGGGGTGAACGGTTAGCCAAACGCCTGAAATCAGCCAGCTAAGATACCGAGAACAAGCGCGGTTCTGGTCTTTGGCTGCAAGGTAATTATTAATCGTTCAGCCAAGAGACGTATTATTTTGACCATGGTAATTGATTTTGGGCCGGCAAACGATCCTGTGATACAGATAATCTCCGGTCCACATCCTGATGAGTACCCGGAGGTTCTCGATGCTTGGTTTGCAAAATTGAATACCCAGCCAACCAGCGATTTAGACATCTCAGCGGCGGATATGCTGTCGCATATTCGCAATCACGGCGAAGAATGACCGACTTTAGGCCGCTCGTTCTAGACGCCTCGGCAGCAGTGGAAATGGTAATTCGGAGTCTCCAAGGTCGATGGTTGCAAAATCACCTAGATCGAAATTGTAGTTGGCACGCACCAGAATTCATGCAGATCGAAGTTGGTATGGTATTACGTCGCTATGAATTAAATGCAAAGTTAAGCCGTGATCGAGTGTTGATAGCCTTTGAACAACTTCTTATCCTGCCGATTCGACTGGTGGGCATTACTCCCCTCCTCCGCGAAGCCTGGCAATGCAGACACCAAATCACTCTTACTGATGCCTCCTACGTTGTTCTTGCACGTCACCTCAACGCAACTTTGGTCACCACCGACGTCCGGCTAACTCGTGCTCCGGACCTTGGGGTTGAGACTTTGTTACCACCGACAGTCAAGCTTCAGCCTTCATAGCGAAGGGTACGTTGCACTTCATAAGTTGAATTCGCCCTCCCCTAGCATGAGGGGAGGGCTTTTCTCTACCAGATGGTGACGCGTTGATCGGGAGGCAAGAACATCTTGTCACTGGGTTTGACATTGAAGGTGGCGAAGAAGGCGGACATATTTCGCATCGGCTGACTGCCGCGGATCTTTGAGGGGGAGTGCGGATCGGACTTAAGCAGTCGAATCGCCTCATTGTCTCGGATCTTTTCCCGCCAAATTTGGGCAAAACCGATGAGGAAGCGTTGATTGCCGGTGAAGTTATCCATCTCCGGGGCTTGCTTGCCATTGAGTTCCCGTTGATATGCCTTGTAAGCTATGGACACCCCCGAGTTATCGGCAATGTTCTCACCTAAGGTCAGCTCGCCGTTGACTTTGTAGCCAGGAATCACTTCCTGGGCCGAGTACTGGTCGACCAGAGCGCTGGTTTTGGCCTTGAACTTATCGTGATCGGCTTGAGTGAACCAGCCCGGAGGATCGAGCAGTTTCCCGTAGGCGTCGTACTGGCTGCCTTGATCGTCAAAGGCGTGGCTGGTTTCATGACCGATGACCGCGCCGATAGCACCGTAATTGACGGCATCATCGGCTTTGGGGTTGAAGAATGGGGGTTGGAGGATGGCGGCCGGAAAGGTGATATCGTTCTTCTCCGGATCATAGTAGGCGTTCACCGTTTGCGGAGTCGTGTTCCATTCCTGACGATCAACCGGCTTGCCCAGTTTGTTGATCTCACGATTGTATTCAAAGGTGTTGCCCCGCATAACGTTCCCGGCCAGATCGCCTTTGTTGATAGTCAAGGCGCTATAGTCCCGCCACTTGGCTGGATAACCAATTTTGACAGCGAGTTTATCCAGCTTCTCCTGGGCTTTCTGCTTGGTCTGTGGGCTCATCCAATCGAGGGTGTTCACATCGGCCTTGTAGGTGTTAATGAGGTTGTTGACCAACTGATCGATGCGGGATTTTGACGCGGGCGGGAAATACTTGTCCACATAGAGTTTGCCCATGCCCTCTCCGATCAGGGAATTCACGAGCTGGGTGCCACGCCGCCAGCGTGGCGTGTTTTGAGGGACGCCCTTTAGAATCGTTCCGCTGAAGGCGAAATTCTCATCCACAAAGTCTTTGGAGAGGTAGGGGGCGAAGGCTTCGAGGAGTTTCCAGCGGAAGTATGCTTTCCAGGTCGAGAGTGGAGTCTGATCGAGGATGCCACTCAGGCTGGTGAAGTAGCTGGGTTGTTGAACGATGACATAGTCAACCTTGCCTTGCACCGAGGCGGTGGCGAGATAGCTATTCCAGTCGAAACCGGGAATCAGCGGTCCAAGCTGGTCGACCTGAACCTTGTTGTAAGTCTTGATCGGATCACGATTTTGGACGTTAGTCCACTGTTCCTGGGCGAGCTGGGTCTCCAGGGCCAAAATATCTTTGGCGTCCTGATCAGCGGTTTTCTGCCCGGCCAGGGTGAGCATTTTCGCGATGTGGGGCACGTACTTATCCCGAATCTGAGCGATCTTGTCGTCGTTCTGCAAGTAGTAGTCGCGATCCGGTAGTCCGAGGCCAGACTGAGTGAACTGGACGGCGTTCTTCAATGGTTCGTGGTCGTCAGAGTTCACGCTCATGCTGAACGGAGCATCCACGCCGATCTTTTGCAGCTGAGCCATCAGTACGGGGATCCCTTTTTTGTCCTGTAAGGCATCCACGTTCGATAATTCCGCCTCCAGGGGTTTGAGCCCACGCTGATTCAAGGTCGTCTCGTCGTTGAAGCTAGCGTAAAGATCGGCGATCTTCTGCTGGTTGGGGTCTGATTTGTCTCGAGATTTCTGCAGGCCGTCGAGAATTCCACGGAGCTGTTGCTCGGTGTCATCACGTAGCTTGTCGAAAGCCCCGAAACGAGCTTTATCAGAAGGAATTGGCGTGGATGAGAGCCACTTGCCGTTGACATACTTATAGAAGTCGTCCTGCGGTCTGACGCTGTTATCCATGTACTGTGTGTCGATCCCCGAAACCGGCGCACTCGACTCCATCGACCCACATCCAAAGAGAAGGGCTATCCCCACCACAATCCCTACGATTCTTTTCACCCTAAACTCCTACAGGTGATTTTTGCTCTGCCCATAATCGTACCCATCTGGCCAGTTCAGTCAGCAGCTGAGTCAGAAACTCCCGCGAGGTTTGATCAGTCAGTCGGCCGTCTTCGGTGAACCGCTCATGGGCCTGGCCGATCAATACTGCTGGCGCGGGCATGGTCAAGGCTCCTACCGCGGTCAAGATATCCTGGAGGTGGAGCTGAGCGCGCATGGTGCCAAACTGACTCATGCTGGCTCCGACCACCGCCACCACCTTGCCCGGTAGAGGTGGTTCCGGCGGCCGTGAGACCCAGTCGATTGCGTTCTTGAGCACGCCAGGCACACTACCGTTGTACTCCGGAGTAGCGATCAGCAACCCGTCAGCCGCGGCGATCTGTCGCTTGAGCGAGATCACCGATTCGGGGTCGCCGTGCGCGCGCTGGTCCTCATCGTAGGGAGGGATATCTCGTAGCCCTTGATAAAGCTCTATTTTCATATTCGTCGGGGCCAGATTAGCCGCTTCTCGGAGGAGGGCCGTATTGAAGGACCCCCGGCGTAGGCTGCCCGAGATAGCAAGGATCTGGAGGGTATTGTTCTGAATCATGACCGTTTGGAATCCACCATACTGAGATGATATTCCGCGTTAAGCATCAAATTGGCGCAGAATCATAAGCAACATGCCCACCGCAACTCGAAATCGGACCGCCGAAGCTCTCCCCGCTCTTCCTCCCGGCTTGGATGTTTACCGCCCTCCCGAAGTTTACGGATCGGTGGTCTTGGTGGTCGAGGATGAAGCCCCGATGCGGCGGCAGCTGGAAATTGATCTCCAGGCACTCGGCTATCGGGTACATACCGCGGCCGATGCCGAGGCCGCGTTGGAGATTCTCCAGGCGGTACGGGTCTCCGGCTTACTTCTGGATTTGGTGCTCGATGAGCGGGAAGACTCCGGCTTTGAGCTGCTGCAGCGAATCCGGGCTAGTCACCCCGGGCTCCCGGTGTTGGTGCTTTCCGCCGCCCAGGCCACCTCGGCCGGAGTACGCCGGGCGTATGAGCTGGGGGCCAGCGGCTATTTCGTCAAGGGCAGCACCCCAATGGCTCACGTCTACTCCGATCTGGCCGCGCGAATGCTGGAAGGTGCGCAGGGCCGCCAGGGCAGCTACCGCTTCGGTCAGCTCGATTTCGACCCAACTCGCCGCACCATAAAGCTGAACGAGAACCAGATCCGATTGACCGCCCAGCAGGCTGCCTTAATCATCCATCTCGCCCAGGGTTCTCAATCAGCCACCGCCTCCGATCTGATCCAGGCCGGCCTCTTCCGCCCTGACGCCGCCCGTTCCACGGTGCATTCCGCTCTCCTCGCACTACGTCGAAAGCTAGACGAGTTGGAGGAGGGATTGGGTTCGCGACTGCTGATGTCTACTCCTCGGGGGTATTCGTTGGGCTCGTTGGGGTAATCGATCCGATCAGAACCACCCCTCTTTTGAGAGGTTAAGCCCTCAAACCCCCCTGGTTTTGATATGTTCATGTTGTGCGAGATGATGAGATACGGGGTCGTCTAAGAGACGTCAACCCCTGAGACTTACCAGCTTCCGATCAACCGACGTTTCCTGAGCTGTTGGTCGAGCCAGTGATTGACTGTGAACTTCCTCACCGCGCTCACAGTCTTCCTCTGCATCTCCATCTTGGTATCAATCGAGAGTGCCCGAGCTTGGTTCATCGCATCGAGGATGCTCTCCTGTCGATAAGGATTGCAGACGATCGACCAGCGGCCGATCTTGTCGGTGCACCCTTCGCTAGGACTTAAGATTCGTACGGCGGCGGAGCCGGAGAAACTCAACTTGCCCTTGTCGATCATCCCCTGCTGGGCCAGCGCCTGCTCCTCCGGGGTTAGGTTGTGGCCATCCTCCATTGAACAGCCCAGATAGCCATCAGTCAGACCATAGAGGGCCAGCATCAGGGCATCGTTCTCCTCGAAGGGGAGGAGTGTAACCGGGGATGGAACACCGCTGTCGGCGGCGTCCTTCACGATTTCCCCATGCAACGTCTCGACTGCCCGGCGATAGTCGCGGTATTCGGGGATTTTTTCCCGAGACTCGGAAAGCAGCATCACGGTGTGCTCCCCTGTGGTGGCCCGAGCTCGCAAGGCTTTCAACAGGGGCGCGATGGCTTTGGTGGGATCGAGGCGGGCGACTATGCTCCACAGCCACTGCGTTCCGCGGGGGATCTTTCGAAATAGCTCGTTCCGTGCATTGAGCACCTCATGGTCGCTGACAATCTCTGCGAAGCGGGTCGGGTCTGGCCCTATAAAATAATGGTAAATCGCGACTTGCCGACCGTCGGGAGTTTGCACTCTTTCATCGTTGTCGATGGGCCAGTGCAGGACCTCGGTCACGTGCTCAAGCAGGTTATCGCGATCCTGCGCCCGCTGCACGCCGATCAGGTCGTTGGCGAATAGTCCTTCCAGCAGCCGGCTTCTGATCGCTCCGGGCAGCATCATCTGCTGAGGCGGTGGGAGCGGCGTATGCAGGAACTGCTCGAGCGTGAACATCTCTTTCGGGCTCCTGGCCTCCATCAGTCTCCTGATATGCAGTGGGGTGCGCATGACCTGATAGTCCTGGCCTAGGAAGACCGTCTTATCACCGGCGTATTGAATTGCCAGCTGGGCATAGGCCGAATTGATCTTTTCGTAAGCCTGCCATTTGGAGTGCAGCCAGGGATCTTCGAGCGGCCCGTAGTCAGGGGGAGGGTAGTGGTTGGGATCTCTCTCCGAACCCTTCTGATACAGTCCGTGCAGATCGAACCATAGGTCAGGATTACACGCTCCTCCTTGCTCGGCACCGTAGAAGAGGTTGTAGGTGCTGGACGGATCGGCTTCCCCCTCGATCTCCATCACTCCGAGTTGACGTGGAGTTCCCTCCTCAGGCACTCCGTAGCCATCATTGTCCCGGACGTGATTCGCTAAAGCCTGACTTCCCGGCCCCACCCATGGAACATCGGGCAGGCCGTTGACTAGGGCTCCGGCGACCCCTCCCTTAGCCTGCTGCTGGGCTGTGCCGTTGGCATCGATATCTATGGGCAGACGATTGCTGTAAAGGACACACTGGGTTGTCATTAGTTTTATTCTTGCAGTTCGACGCTGCTGCCATGGATATGCTCTGGCGTGGCTACTACTGGCTCCAGCCAATTCACCAGTCCGGGGCCGCCCTTGACGCCAACCAGCGCATTGAGGTAGGTGTAGGAGATCTCCCCAGGCCAGCGAGGGCTTGGGCCATCCTTCGGGCAGGACGGCGAGCAGCAGTTGCTCTGATGATGTGATGGAGCTTGGAGATGCCAAGATCAATCCCCCAACGCCCAGCAGAGGAGGTAAGCGGGATCATCGCCCAACCATCGCCCCACTCCAGCTGATCTCGGGTCGCGGCCACCAATGGCCGACCAGAGAAGGCTACTCGGAGACCGTTGAAGAGCGAACGCGAGACGTGAGCCTGATACTTGCACTCCACTACGTCGAATTCGGAGCGTGTTCCAGCTAAGAAATCGACCTCGCCCCCAGCTCGAGTATTCCAGAAGTGGAGAGCCACCGGAGCATATTGATCAATATACGCAAAGTGCCAGGCACTTACGGCAAATATGCCGGAAAGGTATTCTATGCAACATGTCCCTATTCCAACCCTCGGCCGAGACATTAGAAGAGGTCATCTCCACGCGCCGGCACCTCCACCAGCATCCCGAACTCAGCCTTGAGGAGTACCAGACCTCTGCCTTTATCCGCCAGCGGTTACAGGAACTCGGTCTTACCCTTCATCCCTCGCCCACTCCAACCGGAGTAATCGCCACCTTGGCAAGCGGCCGGACTGGCCGACGGGTAATGCTTCGAGCGGATATAGATGCCCTCCCCATCCAGGAAAACTCTGGGGTTGACTTTCCCTCCCAAACTGAGGGAAAGATGCATGCCTGCGGACACGATGCCCACATCGCCATCCTCCTCGGAGTGGCTCGGACCTTGACCGAGCAGGCCGATCAGCTGACCGGCACCTACATCTTCTGTTTCCAGCCGGCCGAGGAGGGTGCGGGTGGAGCTCGAGCGATGATCGAGGGCGGACTGCTTACTCAGCACCAGCCGGATGTGGTGATCGGTCTGCACATCGTCAGCTTCCTGCCTAATCGAACAGTGGTTACCCGTCCGGGAATGATGTGGGCCGGCGCGGACAGCTTTGAACTCGCCATCACCGGCCCCGGTGGCCATGGGGCGCTGATCAAGCAACAGGGTAACGTGATTGCCGCCCAGGCTCACCTCCTCCAACAGCC
>JBOHUW010000053.1:0-7789 GCA_050734895.1 Candidatus Dormibacteraceae bacterium
GGATATCCTGCTTCACAAGTTGGAAGATCGCAGCTTGAACCCAAGCTCTGCGACTTACATTGGAGACAGCCTACGAGATTTGGATGTAGCAATGTCCCGTGGATTGAACTTCATCGGGGTGTTAACTGGCCAGACAACAGAGGCCGAATTCCGAGAGCGCGGAGATGACTTCGAGGTGGTGGAGTCACTTTGCTGTCTTTTGTGAGGGCTGCAGTGCAAGTCTGGATTCATTGCCGGTCAGTGGGGTGGAGCGCTGTGGTGTTGTTTGGGTGGGCTGGCGCCGTGGCTGAAGGAGCTGGCTTCGGTGCCTCGTTGAGGGTTGGGTTGACGGCCTAGTCGGGGCAACTCATTGCGCAGGTCGGCCAGCAGTAGGTCGGCTAGATCGTGGGTGAATCCGTTGCGGACCACGATGCGCAGCACCGCCAGGTCGGTGCGGTGTTCGGGGAAGGTGTAGGCGGGAACCAGCCAGCCGTGCTCGCGCAGCGCGGCGGAGACATCGAAGACGGAATAGTTACTGATGTGCTCCTGGAGGGTGAAGGTGAAGACGGGGAGTTCGTCACCGCGGGTGAGCAGCCGGAATGGTCCGAGCTCACTAATCTTGTCCGCCAATGTGGTAGCTACTTCCCGGCAGGTTTGCTGAACCCGCTGGTAGCCCTGGAAACCCAGTCGTAGAAAGTTGTAGTACTGGGCGACGACCTGTGCGCCGGGGCGGGAGAAATTCAGCGCGAAGGTGGGCATGTTCCCGCCCAGGTAGTTGACGCGAAACACCAGATTGGCGGGGAGCGCGGCAGCGTCGCGCCATAGGATCCAGCCCACCCCGGGGTAAACCAGACCGTATTTGTGGCCGGAGGTGTTAATTGAAGCGACGCGGGGTAGCCTGAAGTCCCACACTAACTCGGGATCGCAGAATGGTGCGATCATCGCGCCCGATGCGCCATCGACGTGCACCGGAATATCCAGAGAGGTGCTTGCCTGCAGGTCGTCCAGGGCGGCACAGATCTCGGCGACTGGCTCGTAGCTGCCGTCGAAGGTTGAACCCAGGATCGCGACCACGCCGATGGTGTTTTCATCGCAGTGCGTCACCGCTTGCGCTGCGGAGAGGTGGAAGCGGTCGCCCTCCATGGGGATCAGGCGCGCTTCGACATCCCAGTAGTTGGCGAATTTCTCCCAACAGATTTGCACGTTGATGCCCATGACGATGTTCGGCCGGTCGATCGGTTTGCCGGCTGCTTTGCGGGCGTGTTGCCAGCGGCGTTTGAGGGCGAGTCCGGCCAGCATGCAGGCCTCGCTAGAGCCGGTGGTCGAGCAGCCGGTGGCATCTGGTGCAGGCGGGGCGTGCCATAGCTCGGCGAGCATCCGTACGCATCGCAGCTCCAACTCCGCAGTCTGAGGATACTCATCCTTGTCGATCATGTTCTTGTCGAAGCATTCCGTCATCAGCTGGGTGGCTTGGGGCTCCATCCAGGTGGTGACGAAGGTAGCCAGGTTCAGTCGGGCATTGCCGTCAAGCATCAGCTGGTCGTGCACCACTTGGTAGGCGATGTCGGGATCAAGCTGAGCCGGCGGTAGCTGGTTGCGCGGAATCTGCAGCGGTTCTTGGGTGAAAACCGGGTTAATCGTCACCTCATGGTGGTTGGAGCTGGGCTGGTAAGCCGGATGCGATAAGGGCATGCCTGTCATGCTAAGGCCTGCGATTTCGGTTGTTCGTGCCTCTGAGCAGCTGGGTCAATCGGCATGCTTGGCATCGATTATGGTAAAATCTAGCCGGTTTCAGCTGTTAATGCAATGGCTGTTACTGGCAAATTATTGCATATTCCGGACAGTATTTGGACAAGTTACGGGATGGACTGGCTATTCCAAGATCGTCCTCGGCTGCGCCTGGCTCCGGCGTGATGACTGTGAGTTCGCGCGATGAGGAGGCGATATCGTGAAGATAGCTCAACTGGCACCCCTCGCTCTACCGGTGCCCCCAGGCGGTTATGGTGGCACAGAGAGGGTGGTGGCCGAGCTTACCGATGAGCTGGTGCAAAGAGGACATGAAGTCACTCTCTTTGCTGCCGGAGGGTCAGGCACTAAGGCTCAGTTGCATCCGGTAACCCCCCAGCCGCTTTGGAATCAGAATGTGTTTGACCCTATCGCCTATCAGACTTTGCTGATAACCAAGGTTATGGAGACGGCGGATGAGTTCGATGTCATTCACTCGCATCTTGAGCATTTTGCTTGGCCAATCAGTCGTTACCTCGATACACCACTGTTGACAACTATGCATTGGAGACTCGACCAACCTGAGCTTAGAGCTGTAGCCAAGCATTACCCTGATCTTCCCTTGGTTTCCATCAGCGATGCCCACCGCCAGCCGTTGGCCGATCTTAACCTCAATTGGGTAGCGACTATTTATCACGGGTTAAACTTGGATGTCACCTATCAATTGGGCTCGGGTGAGGGAGATTACCTGGTCTTTTTGGGGCGAGTCTCAGAAGAGAAAGGCACGGCCACCGCTATTCAAATCGCGATTCGAGCCGGTATTCCGATCAAGATCGCCGCCAAGGTTGCCCTGCAGGAATATATGGATAACGACTACTCCAGCGATTATTTCAAGCGTAGTATCGCACCCTTGCTCGATCATCCTTTGGTGGAATGGGTTGGCGAACAGGACGATCGGGGTAAGGACCAACTGCTTGGAGGAGCGCGCGCGCTCCTGATGCCGATTGCCTACGAAGAACCTTTTGGATTGACTTTTATCGAGGCCATGGCCTGCGGTACCCCGGTCATCACTCGGCCTCGAGGGGCTGCCCCTGAAATCATCAAAGTTGGGAAGACTGGTTATCTGGCCGAAACTGAAGACGAACTGCTGGAAGCCTGTTTTGTAGTTAAGGGATTAGATCGTGCCACCTGTCGAGATTGGGCTCTGGAACAGTTCTCAGCCTCGCGAATGGCTGGTGACTATGAAAGGGTTTACCAGCGGCTGGTGGACCAAAAAACGGTCTCCGACCTACTTCCCTCGCTCAATGAGAGTTATCGGCTGGCCGTTTCCTCGACCAATGGGCATTATTCCGACAAAGCAGGTGCCTTGCCGATCTGAGTGGAGCCATGCCCAATAAGAGATATCCGGAAGAGCAACGAGAGTTGATGGCTCGTGAGGAGCAGCCGCAACAAGGGAGCGAGGGGCGCCCAGCATGGCAGCGACGTACCCGAGGGGAACACCGCTGGCCTACTGTACTGGCGGTGGTGGTGGCGATCGGGCTGCAGTGGACGCTGCCCGCACGGTTGATCGTGGGGCCGCGGTGGGTGTTGCCGGCGGTGGCGGCTCTACTGCTGGTGGCGGTGGGGTTGATCAATCCCGGCCGCATCGACCGATACTCCCGGATGCAACGCAGTATCGCCTTGCTGCTGGTGGCGGTAGTTAGCGTGGCCACCGCCCTCTCTGCTGCCCGCCTGGCAGAACGCATCTTGGTGGGGTCGATCGGCGGGGATGCGACGGAGCTGATC
Source organism: Candidatus Dormibacteraceae bacterium (assembly GCA_050734895.1). Taxonomy (GTDB): domain Bacteria; phylum Chloroflexota; class Dormibacteria; order Dormibacterales; family Dormibacteraceae; genus JBOHUW01. The sequence goes on from JBOHUW010000053.1 coordinate 3,490, forward strand.
TGGGGAGGGGCCGTGCTCTATGCGACCAACATCATCGTGTTCTCCCTCTGGTACTGGGAGTTCGATCGTGGCGGCCCCGCGGATCGGGCCATGGGTCTACACCTCCACCCGGATTTGTTGTTTCCGCAAATGGCTTCACCACAGCTGGCCAGCCTGAACTGGGAGCCCACCTATGTCGACTATCTGTATCTAGCTTTCACCAATGCCACCGCCTTCAGTCCCACCGATGTGATGCCGCTTAAGCGCTGGGCGAAGATGGCGATGCTCGTTCAGTCGGCCATCTCCTTTTTGCTGGTCATTCTGGTCATCGCCCGCGCGATCAACATTTTGCATTGACCAGGAAGGGTCAGCCCTTCCTGCCTGGCCAGAGATGTGGACGCTTCTGAAAGGGTAGATCGAACAGCCAGAAGAGAAGCAGGGCTAGCAGTGTGGTGCTCAGGATGTACCAGGGCCAGGGACCCATGAAATTGAGCAGACTGTGGATGTTGGGCGGCTGGCGGAGGTACATATAATTGCCTCCGGTGAGAAAGTCAATGCCCCCGATTAAGATTGTGTAGAGGGCGGTGATTAAGTAAGCTCGAACCACTGCCCCTCGGCGGGGTATCAGCCGCAGGCCAATGACCAGAAGGATGGCGGCAACCACCGGCAGAGCGTGGACCAGATAATACTGGAAATACCACCAATTGGGGAAGTGCTGCTGCAGATCCGGAGTCAACAAACCTTGGAGACAGCCGACCATTCCCCAGAACCAGGTCAGCTCAACCATCCACCGCTGCCGCCACCAGAGCGCGGCCGCAGTTATCAAGGCCGCCGTGTCACAGAAATGTAGAGGCAATCCATATGCTGGCGACCAAGGCCTCCACTGGGCCAGGCTGATCCACCAGCTGGCCTCCGCAATCAGGAGGAGTACGGCCAGCACTTTCAGCTCCCATCCCAACCAACGGCCCGGCCACCGACGAGCGCTCACGGTGGTAACCAGGACTACTGCTGCAGTTGCCACTACTGCCCAGAACTGGTCCGATGCCAGCCAGGTAATCACTATGTTTTTGGCCCCAATCTCCAGGGCATTCCAAATTCCAGAAGCATGTCCAGATTCTAGACGGGAAGTCCCGAGATCTTGGGGCGACTTTTGCACATACCTGGCAAGTGGCGGCAAGCATCGGCGGCGCTACAGTCCTCTTATCTTTATCTGTACAGCGAACGGGAGTGGAGGGGGCAAATCGGATTTTCCGTCCCCACGGCAGAGGCACAGATGGTGAGGCGCTGGAATCTTATCGATCCGCCGGCAGGTAGCAGCCTATACCGTTCACATCACACCAATCTTTGGGCTTACGTGCTTGGTCAGAGTAGTGGAGAGAAGTTTAGGAGTGCCAGAGTTGGACAATATCGGTGGAGATTCTGTAAATAGTGCGGGGTAAGATCTCCTCCGGTCAGAGCGAGAGGCCGGTCTCGAGCTGAGCCATCGCCGCATCGATTAGGGCAACGACGTCCGCTGCCGGGTCCTGCGGCACTGCCAGCATTGCGGACATGCACGCCCCCAGCACCGCTCCCACCAGCGTGCGCACGGCGAAGTCGCCGGATTGGCGCCCCGCCCGTCTGGCCAGGACCTCCGCCAGTAGCCGCATTGGTCTGCCCAGCTGATCCGCCGCCACCGCGCGAAGAGGGGGGACCTCCAGCATCAATGTCACCCGTCCTCGCAGCTCGTCCCGCTCGGAGGCGGAGAGCGGCTCCAACACGTTGCGGAACGCTGCCCGCAGAGCTTGGATGGGGCCGTACTCAGGAGGCTGCGTTCTGAGCGCCTCTGCCATGCGCGGATCGAAATCGTCCGATACCACCAGCTGCTCCTTGGTTGGAAAGTAGCGGAAGATTGTGCTTTCGGAGACTTCCGCTGCCTCGGCGATCTGGCTCATTGTGGTGGCCTCGTAACCTTGCTGGCAGAACAGCCGTAACGCGTGTCGCTGGATTGTGGTATGTGTTGCGGTCTTCTTGCGTTCACGCAGCCCAGGCCGTCGGGATACACGATCGCTCACAGCCGCAGGAGCCGTTCCGCGTTGCCGTGTGCGATCCGCTCTCGGTCCGTGCTACTCACTGGGAGCTGATCCAGGAAAGTGCGCGCCTGGGTCATCGATCCAAAAGGATGATCGGTAGAGAACATGATGCGATCGATACCAACCTGGAGCAGCAAATCGAGGAACGTGGGCGTCCAGTTGAAGCCGGCGAAGGTGTAGTGGACGTTCTCGCAGAGGTAGCTAGTGAGCGGGCGATCCAGCTTGGTCAGGGCCGAGGGCAGAGCGGCGTCGAGTCTGGGCAGCATGAATGGGAGAGCTTCGCCCATGTGGCCGATCACGAGCTGCAGATGAGGGTATCGATCGAATGCTCCGCCGAGGATGAGGCGGAGGACGTGGGTCGCGGTCTCGATATGCCAGCCCCAGGCTCCAGTCGCTAGCCCGAACGTCACTTCCGGTGCGAAGCCTCCATAGGAGGCTTCGATCACCGGCTGCGGGGGTGGTGTCGGATGAAGGTAAAGCGGGACCTGGAGCGTCTCGGCCTGCTCCAGAATTGGCCAGAAGAACTGGTCATCCAGGTAGCGTCCCCGGCTGTGGCCGTTGATCAGCGCTCCCTTGAAGCCGTGCTCACGGACCGTGCGCTCGAGCTCGTCGGCGGCGGCGTCTGGTGCCGCGGTCGGGAGCGCGGCGAACCCTGCGAGACGAGTCGGATGACATCGTATTGCGTTGGCTAGGTGCTCGTTTGCGTCGTGAGCGAGTGCAACCGCCTCGGTTGCATCAAGCTGTTGCACGCCAGGCGATGTCAGGGATAGCACCTGTACATCGATACCAGCGGCATCCATCTCTGCAATCCTGTCTGTGCCGAGGTCGCACAGTCGTTCGGGGAGTTCGCCGTAGTCCTTCAGATACTCTCCTGGTCCTTCGAGAAATCCTGGTGTTGCGTAGTGCTCTTCGAGTGTGATCGTTCGCATAGTCTTATCTCCTAAAATGATAGTGTACATTCATTATATTGCGCGCCTCCAATTGGCGGGGTCCTTTCATCTTGAGAGTAGACTTGAGATCGCTGCGGAGGTCGATTCTAGCGTCGATCAAATCATCCGCTCACGCCGCGTATCGTCGAAGTTATTGGGGTGATCCTGGTCAAGCGTCGCCCTGATGGTCTGGAGCTAATCGACCGCAAGAAATTAGCGGCCTAGGCGCCCGAGACTTGAGCATATCGAAAGATGCGAAGGAGAACAACCATGCAGCTCACCAGGAACAGCATCGCGACCGGATCCGGGCCGAAGGAGTGGTTCACCGGCGCGGTGTACATCGACTCGGTCGCGGCGCCGGGAGGTGGATCGCGTCTCAACGCGAGCAACGTCCATTTCACACCGGGTGCACGCACCGCGTGGCACATCCATCCGAACGGGCAGACAATCTACGTGATCGAGGGCGGCGGCCTCGCCCAGCGGCGTGGTGGCCCGATCGAGGTGATCCGTCCTGGCGACCGCGTCTTCTTCGAACCGGGCGAGGACCATTGGCACGGAGCCGCGCCTAATCGCTTCATGACCCACCTCGCGATGCTTGAGATTGATGATCGGGGCAACAGTGCAATCTGGGGCGATCACGTGACCGACGAGGAATACGCGGCGGCACCATCCGTCGATGACATGAGGTAGGTATGATGCGCGCAACGGTGACCTGCTGCAGGCTGTTCAGAATCGTAACCTCACGGTCATCGATGCTCGGGACTAATAGCGAATAGAGGGGTTCATGAAACTGTAGAGGGTGATTTTTCAGGCTCCTGAGTTGTTGTGGCAACGGGTGCTTATGTTCTGCCAAGGCCCCTCGTCATTTTCGAATTGGGTTGCGTTGTTGGACGGCGTACGGAGACCCCGGTTTTGAGTTGATGTGCTGGGGGTTTACGGCCTCGCCACTCCCCAACCTGGCTGGCGATCCAGAAAATGGTCGTTGGCAGGAGCCTTGGAGAATATCTTGTGTGGATTCAAGATGCCGGTGGGGTCAAGGTTTACGTCATAGCCCTTTTGAATTCGAATAAATGGTGGGCCGCCCTGGATTCGACCCAGGTGCCTCCGCGTTACAATCGCCTGAGCGGTGTGCTTGGGGCGGGCTGGAATTGAGTTCTAGAGAGCGCTCTGCCCGATGTTATCAAAAGTGATCCACGGAGTAGAGATTTGGGATTGCGGAATCTATCGGGTGTAGATTTTAGAAACCTCTTGAGCAGATTGAGAACTTTTGAAGCTGGGCACCTTGATGGGTCATGACATTAAAATATGGAGGTGCGGTTGTTA